>JBFHVK010000089.1:0-9845 GCA_041589615.1 Gammaproteobacteria bacterium
ATCGATCCAGACCTGGCCATGAAGATCTTCGACCTGGTGGAAAAATTCGCCGGTTACGGTTTCAATAAGTCGCACTCGGCTGCCTATGCATTACTGTCTTACCAGACCTGCTGGTTAAAGGCACATTATCCTGCGGAATTTATGGCGGCGGTTCTGTCGGCAGATATGGATAATACCGATAAGGTAGTAATCCTGATTGAAGACTGTCACCGCATGGAACTGGATGTTCTTACACCAGATATAAACCGCTCAATTATCAAATTCTCCGTGCCACAGGATGGACAGGTGCTATATGGTCTGGGTGCGATCAAGGGTGTTGGCCTGGCCGCACTCGAAGGTATCATCGAAGAGCGCAGCAATAACGGCGTGTATAAGGATCTGTATGACTTATGCCGACGGGTTGATGGTCGCAAGGTAAACAAACGTGTTCTCGAAGCTTTGATTAAGGCGGGCGCACTTGATGAGCTTGGGCCAAACCGTGCCAGCCTGATGGCGCGTTTGCAGGATGCCATGCAAATGGCAGAGCAGTACCAGAAAAATGCCAGCATAGGACAGGATGATCTGTTTGGCAGCTCCATGGAAGACGATGCCATTGCACCCGTAGATGCCATTACCACCGCGGAATGGGATGAGGAAAAACGCCTTACCCTGGAAAAGGAAACTCTGGGTTTATACCTCACAGGACATCCAATAGAGCGTTATGAAAACGAGCTGCGTCAGTTTACCGATTGTAGCCTCGGTTCACTGGCAGATCAGAGTGACCTCGCCTCCGGTGCGGGTGGTGGCGGTTACATGTCACAGAAAAACGCACGTAGTTATAAGCTCGCCGGTTTAATGATTGGTATGCGTATTCGTAAAACCAAAACAGGGGGGAAGATTGTTTCCGCCGTACTCGATGACCGAACCGCGCGTATTGAAGTGAGAATCTTTGAGGAAAAGTTTGAGCAGTACAATCATCTGCTTAATAAGGACAAGCTGATTATCGTTGAAGGCAAGGTAGTGTACGACGATTACTTTGGCGGTTATCGAATAACTGCGGATGATATTTATGATATCACTGAAGCACGGCAGAAATTTGCACAACGCCTTGAAATTAACCTCAAACAGCTAAATGGTGACCATAGTATTATTCAGCAATTGAATAAAGTGCTTAATCCGTTTCGTGAAGGTGCCTGCCCGGTATGGATTAACTATAGCCGTGATGATGTGGCGGCCAAATTATCGCTGGGTGAAGACTGGCGTGTGCAACCGAGCGATGAGCTTATTAGTCGCCTGGACAAGCTCGCCGGTGAGGAAAATGTAGCGGTTATTTACTGATTTTTTTCTACCCCCCCCTAAAGTAATATTCTTTCTACCTTCCAAGGCAGGTAATCTTCAAGTTGTGACAGAATGTTTTAATCCAGTTGTTTGTAGCTGGAGAATGCCATTCAGAGTAGATGTGCGATAACAGGAATCAGTCACATAATTATTAAAAACATTAAATGGAAAGTTATATGAAAATTATAAAAAATCTTGCAGTTTTATCAGGGCTTGTACTTGCATCAACTTCTGCTTCAGCTGTAGAAGTAGGGCAGTCATATTTCAATGTTGAATATTCACATATGACAATGGACTTTGAAGGGGATAAGGCGAACCCTGGTTCAGTATTCTTTCGAGTGGGTAAACAGTTACAACCCAATTTTGCTATAGAGGCATTTTTCGGTTTAGGCTTGACGGATGATGAGATTTACAGTGAGTCATTCTTTGATCCATTCCTGGGTGATTATAGTTTTTCTGCATCTGCTGAATTATCCCGTGCGATTGGTGTACAGGGTAAATTTGTTGCACCAATTAACTACAACTCAGACTTTTTCTTTGCATTTGGTATTAATAACCTGGATATTGATATAAAGCTGGAAGAATGTGCGAGTGCATTTGGTGGCTGTGATAGCTTAACCATATCAGATGATGACACCGACATCACCTACTCACTGGGTGTGAACTTTGGTAAGTTAACGGTTAGCTATAATATGTTTTATGATGATGATTCAGATATTGGAAGTGTAGAAATTTCTGGCCTTAATATTGGCTATCACGCTCAATTCTAAGCGTTGTTGAAATTCTGGAAATAAAAAAGGAGCCTCCAGGCTCCTTTTTTTATGAGAAGCATTTCTGTTAGGCTTTGTTTATTCGAGAGCAGATAATGGACTTGTTATAAGTGACTACTCAACATTCATCGAGCCTGTTCACCTATGGCTCACTGATGTGCGAAGATATTATGTTCGCAATAGCCGGGCCCTGTGAATGTACCGGGCAGGCTAAACTGCATGGTTATCAGCGGCGGCCTGTGCGTGGTGAGACTTATCCCGGAATAATGCCACATCCAGGTTCGTCAGTATCAGGTGTTTTATATACTGGCATATCTGGTATTGCTATGCAGGCGCTGGACAGGTTTGAAGGCAATATGTACCAGCGAGATGAGGTGCAACTTATTTTGCAGGATAACACTTTATACACTGCATTTACGTATGTCGTCAGGCCCGGGTATCGTCATCAGCTTGAAAATCGTCACTGGGATGTTGAGCATTTTCTGCGCGATGGGAAAACGCGTTTCATATCTCTCTATGAGGGCTTCAGGTCTTTCAGAGCTGATGAATGATCACCCGTTTGGGTGGTAATTCATTAAAAATAAAGTTACTTATCGGTAAATTTGTGTTTTTTATCAACTTTATCTAATTTATCTGAAATCTTGCCTATAATTCTGAAATCTACATATGTATCAATAGTCTATATATGTATTACTTATAAGTGATAGCGGGAATAAACAGGTATGATGCAAGCAAAGCAGCAAGTGCAGGGCTTTACACTGATTGAACTGATGATCGTAGTTGCGATTATTGGTATTCTGGCTGCGATTGCGGTTCCCAGTTATAGCAATTACATTAAAACAGCTAATATGACCCAGGTGATTGAAAACGCGAATACTGCGTTTCGTGTGATGCGCAACGAGATTTCACGGAATCGTGGTGAGCGCTCTACCTTACCAGCGGCAGATCGTAATAAACTGCTTAATGGTACTGAAGCATCAGATGCAGTAGCAGCAGATTTTATTGATCATCTGAATAATACTGTGCCATCAGGAGCACCCGACGGTTCGCCAGCTTTTGCAGATACAGCCGATGCAACAGCGGGTGTGATAGGTATCACGTTTAATTCTGGCACCAATCAGTTCAGTGTGATTACTCCGGCGTATGAAGATATTCCCGGGGGAACTATTAATATAAGTCGGTAGTTATTATTTGATTACAGTTTTATAAGCATTATTTGTTATTGATTGTCACCTGATAACTTTTTAACAAGAACATAAATCGCACCTGTACCGCCATCGGCAGGAACTGCGCTGACAAATGCCAGTACCTGTGGAATATTCTGCAGCCATTTATTTACCATGGCTTTTAATACTGGTTGGCTATCACTCGAATGATACCCCTTGCCATGTACAATTCTTACTAGTTTGTATCCCTGCTGCTGCGCATGATCTATAAATTCCAGTAAGGCTATTCTTGCATCGTCACGGCGATAACCATGTAAATCGATGTAGTCCTCGGCACTGATTTTTCCTGTGCGAATCTGTTTTAAATACGATTTCTGTACACCCGGACGCATAAATTCGAGAAAATCTTCGCAGGGCGGAATGAAGTCATCGCTGAGGTTATCCCTGATATTTGTTTCGCGGATATGCTCACGTTTACGAATCGGGGCAGGGGATTTTTTAAGCGTGGCTTTATTGCTTTTCAAAGGCTTTACATCCTGCATGGCCTGCGTAAAAAGTGAGTTTTCGTCGTCGTCCTTAGTCATGATCTATATCTGTGAATTCAAAGCTAAATTTTATATGATGAGGGCTTATATTATCAGGATAATGATCTGTGCAAATACTATTAAGTAATGATGATGGCTATCTGGCCCCTGGTTTAGGTATTATGGCGCAGTGTCTGTCGCGTCTGGGGCAGTTGACGATAGTTGTTCCCGATCGCAATCGCAGTGCGGCGAGCAATTCACTCACCCTGAGTCGTGCCCTGAATACCCAGCTTGTGAGTGAAAATTTCTATAAGGTGGATGGTACACCAACTGACTGTGTGCATCTTGCCATCACCGGTATTTTACAGGAGGAGCCGGATATCGTTATTTCCGGTCCTAATGACGGGCCTAATATGGGCGATGACGTGCTCTATTCCGGCACCGTCGCGGCTGCAACTGAGGGGCGTTTTCTTGGCCTGCCAGCCATTGCAGTTTCGATGGGAAGCTTCGAACCGGTGCATTATGAAACAGCCTGCTGGGCGATAGAAAACATCCTAACGAAGCTACAAAATAAGCCATTAACGGATAACACTATCCTTAATGTAAATGTGCCGGACTTGCCCATTGAAGACATTCAAGGATTCAGGGCCACTCGGCTGGGAAACCGACATAAATCCGAAGGCGTGATTAAACAGAAAAATCCTCGAGGAGAGACCATTTACTGGGTTGGACCACCGGGTGAAGAGCAGGATGCAGGGGAAGGCACAGATTTTTTCGCGGTAAAACAGGGTTTTATTTCAGTTACCCCTTTGCAGATCGATTTAACACGGTATGATAGCCTGCAAAATTTAAATTCGTGGCTCGATGAACTTTGATCCCACCTCGATTGACTCTAACAGGCTGTATTAATTAAGTGAATTTATCTGATCCCCGAGTGCAGGGTATAGGCATGACATCCCAGCGGACACGTGACCGTCTTATCGAGCGGCTACGCGCCAAAGGCATCCAGAATGAACAGGTGCTGGAGGTGATGCGTGTGCTACCGAGGCACCTGTTTGTCGATGAGGCCATGAGTTCTCGTGCCTATGAAGACAGCTCGCTACCTATCGGTCATGGGCAAACCATCTCCCAGCCATTCATTGTTGCGCGTATGACCGAAGTATTACTAAGCCGTGGTGTACCCGATACGGTGCTTGAAGTAGGAACCGGTTCCGGCTATCAGGCGGCCATTCTTTCCCAGCTGGTGCCCAGAGTATATTCAGTAGAGCGTATTGTGGCTTTACAAACCCAGGCACGCGAACGTTATCACATGCTGGGAATACACAATATTTCACTCAAACATTCCGATGGCTCCTGGGGATGGCCACAGCATGCGCCTTATCAGGCCATTATAGTTACCTGTGCACCTGAAGAAGTACCACAGTCTCTAATGGAGCAACTGGCGGTTGGTGGCATGATGGTTATTCCTGTGGGTGGCCAGAATGGCGCTCAGAAACTCCTGTTAATAACCCGTGAAGAAGATCAGTTTGTGGAAGAAGAGCTGGATGCGGTGAAGTTTGTTCCCTTATTAAATGGAGCTGTCAGTTGATTTTCGGAGGACTTTATAAACGCACCATGAGCTGGGCTGATCACCCACACCGTGAACGTTATCTGGTGGGGGTGAGTATATTTGAGTCATTTGTTTTCCCCCTGCCAACGGCACTGCTAATGATTCCCATGGTGATAGCCACTCCCAGTAAGGCAACACGCCTGGCGGCCATTACCACGATTATGTCGGTGGTAGGTGCCGTGATTGGGTACCTGCTGGGCTGGGGAGCAATGAGTATGATTGAGCCCTGGATAGAAAAAATGGGCTGGCTGGATCAACTCGACCTGGCGCGTCTCGAATTTGCCAAATACGGTGTCCTTGCTGTCGCCATCGGCGCATTTACACCGGCGCCATTCAAGATATTTACTATAACGGCGGGTGTGTTATCCATGTCGTTTATTCCTTTCCTGCTAGTGTCACTAGTGGGAAGGGGAGCGCATTTTTTCCTCATAGCCTATCTAATGGCCTGGGCAGGCCCAAAACTGGAACCGGTGGTGCGTAAATACATCGAATGGGTAGGCTGGAGTATAGTTGTGATAGCTGTCGTGGGCTTTCTGGTTCACCGGTATTATTAACAGGGTTAGAGACTGCTGATTCCTATGTCATTCGGCTTGAATACATCGGCGATTAAAAGCGTTTTAGTCATCATATTTCTGGTGTTAATGGCCGCCTGCGCCGATATGCCCAGGCAGTGGGACCCGCAGGCATATACTGTGAAGTCTGGTGACACCCTGTATTCCATCGCATGGCGGTATGAGAAAGACTTTCGTGAAATTGCCGAATGGAATGACATACATCCCCCTTATGCAATTTATCCCGGGCAACGCCTCGCCATGCAGCCCGTCAGTCGTGATGGTACGCGTACCACAGAAGAGCGACCTCAGCTACTAATCGAATCCAGCACCGGTAACGTGCTTGAGCCGAAGCCAGAAGAGGTATCCCGTGAAAGGCTCGAATCAGATGCACAGGCTACGCATGTAGTGGTTAAGAAGAATGACACATTATATTCGATAGCTCGAGGGCAGGGGCTGAGTCATCATCAGCTGGCGCGCTGGAATCACCTTAGATCACCCTATACTCTTCGCCCGGGGCAGAAGTTGCGTCTCAGTCCGCCGGTCACTGCGCTTGGTCAGCAATCAACGGTGCCCTCTCCTGCGTCGAGCTCTGTCGTAACCTCTCCTGTCACTCGTCCACTTAGTCATGAACGTATACAGTCAAGGCCGGTAGAGAACCCAGATGACCAGCAAAGCTTGCCGACCAGGGTTGATCGCTGGCGCTGGCCAGTTAAAGGCAGGGTTGTCAAAACCTACAGGGCAGGTGATACCTCCAGAAAAGGAATTGCTATTGCTGGCAAGTCCGGGCAGTCAGTTAATGCTGCAGCTGCTGGCACGGTGGTCTATAGTGGTAATGGTTTAATCAACTATGGCAATCTGGTCATTATCAAACATAGCCATTCGTTCCTGAGTGCCTATGCGCATAATAAATCCCTGCTGGTGAAAGAGGGGGATAATGTGAAGTCTGGCCAGACTATAGCTAAAATGGGTCGTTATGGCGGCGATAAGGCCAGTTTGCATTTTGAGATTCGGCGTAATGGTAAGCCTGTAAATCCTCTAAACTACCTGCCAAAGTCTTAGTAATGTCACCCGTATGGGGTATTTGTCAATAAAAAATGCGGGAAAAATGTCAAAATTTGTAAATTAATTGATTTATTTCTTGTTTTTCTTGTGAACTTACAGTAAAACTGAAATATAAGTCTGTGATTTATATAGATTTATTATTTCTTTCTAATATTAATAGGAGCTTATAAAAACACTTCTGAACCCGACAAAATATTATAACCTGGCTCACGTGGGGAGGGCTAAACATGACTGCAATCTGCGAAAAGAAATTACCACAGGAAGATATTGACGAAGCAGGACTGAATATTGACGATCAAGATGAAGAAATGTTTCTTGATGACGTTGTAAAAGATGAAGAATTAGAGCTGGATGATAGTTTAGATACTGACATCCCGACGAAAGTTAAAGCAAGTAATGTCGAAGCTAAAAATAAATATAATACGAACTCGACAAGCCTCAACCGAAAAGAAATGGATGCCACGCGACTGTATCTGCGTGAAATCGAATTCTCACCCCTCCTGACAGCTAAAGAAGAAGTGTACTACTCCCGCCTTTCTCGTAAAGGTATTGAATCAGCTCGTAAGAAAATGATCGAGTGCAACCTGCGACTGGTAGTGAAGATTGCCCGTCGTTACATGAATCGTGGACTGGCTCTGCTTGACCTGATCGAAGAAGGTAATCTGGGTCTTATACGTGCGGTAGAAAAATTTGATCCTGAAAAAGGCTTCCGTTTTTCAACCTATGCAACATGGTGGATTCGCCAGACTATCGAACGTGCACTGATGAACCAGACACGTACTATTCGACTGCCTATTCATGTTATCAAAGAACTGAATGTATACCTGCGTGCTGCACGTAAACTAGAGCAGACCATTGAACATGAGCCAACAGCAGATGAAATTGCCAGACTGGTAGATAAGCCTGTAGAGAATGTCGAAAAGATGCTGGGTCTGCGTGACCGTGTTTCTTCAGTTGATGTTCCAGTCGGTAAGGAAAATGATCGCCCATTACTGGAAATCATTCCTGATCAGGCTAATCCAGAGCCTTCATCCATTCTCCAGAATGAAGATGTTATGGCTAACCTGGAAATGTGGCTAAACCAGCTGGAAGAAAAACAGCGCCAGGTAGTGGTGCGTCGTTTTGGCCTGCATGGTTATGAGCGTACAACTCTGGAAGAAGTAGGGCGTGAACTGGGTGTAACCCGTGAGCGTGTTCGCCAGATCCAGATGGATGCCCTGCGTCATCTTCGTAAGATTCTTGAAAGCCACGGCTTCTCTGAAGAATTGTTACTCAATGAATAATTAATAATAATATCTGTTCAATCGATTGGGGGAGGCTTTTTGCCTCCCTTTTTTGTGGTGCCAGTATTTTTTCTGGAAAATTGACTGATTTTGCTTAAATGAGCCTGAATTACAGAATAATGCCAGCAATTACTGGGCGATCTTCCGATAGCAGGATATTGTAGGTTCGGCAGGCCGCATATGAATCCATGAACTCGACACCAATGCCTCGTTCTATGGCCAGTGTATAGGTTGAAGGGTGGGGGAATACAAGCTTCTTTCCCGTGCCTATAAGAATAACCTCGGGGGCCGTCTCTATGAGTTGTAGCCAGTGCTCATCCAGTAGATCATCGATATGGCTGACACCCCAGTTTTCAATCAGCGTATGGTTACTAACGACCAGGCTGCTAGTGTAGTTGTTATTATTAACTACAATCACGCCTTCATCGTAGGAACGTATGACATTTGTACCGGCGGTATAGTCTTCACTCAGTTTCATGGGGTGACATGGGCAATTAAAGTGACCTCATTATACATGTAATTAAACATACGCCGAAGTATGGCGCTATATCTGCAGGATAAGGTTTAAATCGATGTCGTTTCACTATATTATTCTCCAGCTAAAAACAGCTGAGAAGCGATCTGAAGATACGCCAGTCGTCTGGCAAAGCGGAGTATAAAATTAATGCAACCCGTCAAAATTGGTTTAATGGGGCTGGGAACAGTAGGTGGTGGTACCGCTACGGTTCTATTGAGAAACTGCGATGAGATCGCCCGTCGAGTTGGTCGAAAGCTGGAGATTGTCCATGCTGCGGCACGTGAAATTTCTGAACAGACAATTCTTGATCCATCAAAGGTAAAATTATCGGAAGATGCCAGCAGTGTGGTTAACGACCCTGATGTTGAAGTCGTTGTTGAGCTGATTGGTGGCTATTCACCCGCCAAGGAGCTTGTGCTGAAGGCGATTGAGAATGGCAAGCATGTAGTCACTGCGAATAAGGCCCTGATTGCGCTTCATGGTGCTGAAATATTCAAGGCTGCTGAAGAAAAAGGCGTTATCGTTGCCTATGAAGCCGCAGTAGCCGGTGGTATTCCCATTATCAAGGCTGTGCGTGAAGGGCTCTCGGCGAATCGAGTTGAATGGGTTGCCGGTATCATCAATGGTACGGGTAATTTTATCCTCACAGAAATGCGCGATAAGGGGCGTACTTTCGAGGATGTGTTAAAAGAAGCACAGGCGCTGGGTTATGCAGAGGCTGATCCGACATTTGATGTGGAAGGGATTGATGCAGCACACAAGCTGACCATCCTGGCTTCACTGTCATTTGGTATTCCACTGCAGTTCGACAAGACTTTCACCGAGGGCATCAGCAAGATTACCCGTGAAGATGTCGAGTTCGCTGAAGAGTTAGGCTATCGTATCAAGCACCTGGGCATTGCACGACGTACCGATAAGGGCATAGAAATGCGTGTTCACCCAACACTGATTCCAGAGCGACGCCTGATAGCGAATGTAGATGGTGTTATGAATGCCGTGCTGGTGCAGGCTGATGCCGTTGGCCCAACTCTGTATTACGGTGC
>JBFHVK010000090.1:0-9820 GCA_041589615.1 Gammaproteobacteria bacterium
TGTAGTTTGACCGTATCCTCACGGGTGTCACAGGGGTGTACGCCAACCGAGATATCCACATAGTCGAGTGGATCGGTCATCGCCTTCATCGTGGCAAATTCTTCCAGATTGATAGACACGCACAGCAGACGTTCGACATCTCCCTGCCGGATCGTCTGTAAAAGCTGGTTGAAGTCATTATTGTGGTCTTTCAGATCGATACGATCGAGATGACAATGGGAGTCGATAAACATAGGTTTGCCTGGCCTGCCCGAATCACGGGTGGCCGTTAACAGTAACAGATTACATTGTGTGGGTAGCGCGATCGGATTTCAGTGCGCCTGCAAGATAGGTCTCGATTTTGGTACGTGTCTGGCCATTATCCTGCGCACCAAACTGTACGCCAATACCGGCTGATTTATTGCCCTGAGCACCCGGTGGTGTAATCCAGATGATTTTACCTGCAACCGGCAGGCGCTCCTTATCATCCATCAACGTCAGCAACATAAACACCTCTTCGCCGAGATTATAGGATTTATTGGTTGGAATAAATAAGCCCCCATTGCTCACAAAAGGCATATAGGCTGCGTAAAGCGCTGCCTTATCCTTAATGGTGAGTGAAAGTATCCCCTGTCTTGGTGCTCCACCTGCTGCCGCCATGAACCCTACCCGTATTATGTTATTTAATTTGTCTGTACCACGATAATAGCAAATCTTCCCACAACAGTTGAGTATTCAGGGGAATTGATTGCAATTGCCGGTTTTTTATTAACTGCTCAAGAAACTCGTAGAGCCCACTCAGGGACGAGCGTGAGACAAGCTTGAGCAAGTCGGCCTTATATGACTCGTGCACCAGCCTGGCCGATTCACCACACTGGTGCAGCTTAATCAGATCCTGCACCCAGTCATATAACCAGCCCAGCAGGCTGGACTGAGGCAGCTTATGTAACTGTTCTGCACTCACCAGCAGCGACTGGTTTCGCGTCACCCCCAGCAGGCTGTTCACCAGCGTCTGGTGATCCTCCAGCAAACTGGCCTGCTGTAGTTCACGTGCCAGTAGAGGCGCACCATGAGCCAGTGCTAATACTTTCCCGGGCTGTTCTACTCCCTGCTGTTGCAACCATTCAGTTGCCGATGATTCATCTGGCACATTGAAATGAATGGTCTGGCAGCGCGAGCGAACCGTAACAGGTAATTTCTGTGGCTGAGAACTCACCAGTAGAAGAAGTGCATCACTGGATGGCTCTTCCAGGGTCTTCAACAAGCTATTGGCTGCATTGATATTCATATCATGAGCATCAACAATCACCGCCACCTTATAACCACCATACTGGCTCGTCAGGCTTAACTGCGAAGATAACTGACGAATTTCATCGACCTTGATCGCCTTGCCACGCTCTTCAGCCTGCACAATAAACAGATCCGGGTGTGTGCCCGCAGCAAGCAGATGACAGGCAGCGCATTGACCACAGGCAAGGCCCTCAGCATCAACCTTATGACAGAGCATCGCACCTGCCAGCTGTAGTGCAAACTCATGCTTACCAAGCCCCTCAGACCCCGCCAGCAGTATGGCGTGTGCCAGCTTACCGGAGCTCCGTTGCTGCTGGATATTCTGCCATTGTTGCTGTTGCCAGTGATATGTCATTGAGCTACCTGCTATTAAGTGTCGACGGGAATTTTACTACCTGCTTAAATAAATCGCTACACGCATTCAGGAACAGTCACCCACTACCGTTAATCAGAATTTATTTATGGATAGATAAAATTTGGTTGTGGCTAACTATACTTAATTTGATGCTTCGCTAAAGGACAACATAGCCCTCCCCAACGAATGTCATCGGTGTCACTCAACAACCAGGAGACCTCGAATATGATGTTAAATGTAGCCGGCAAAAGCGTAGAAACCAATGAACAGGGATACCTCTGCAATCTCGCAGACTGGAGTGAAGATTTTACAGAGACCATAGCAAAGAATGACGGCGTTGATTTATACAACGACCACTGGGAACTGATTCTTTACTTCAGAGAATACTATGAAGAAAATCTGGTTTGCCCAACCATGCACAAGGTGGTACGTGAACTTGGTAAAAAGAACGCACACTTTCACGATCAGAAAGCCTACGAAAAACATATATACAGCCTGTTCCCCAAAGACCCAACTCATGAAGTATGCAAACTGGCGGGACTCCCTATGCCCCAGCCAGATGACTAATTTCCTGTTGTGTTGTTATAGCTAATTTAAAGCACCCTCGTGGGTGCTTTTTTTTACGCAGCCGAATAACTATTTAAGAGCTTGCTGATCCTTCGAAATCGGCAAACTGAATAAAAAACAGGCACCCAGGCCTTTACCATCGCTACGCACTTCAATCTTTCCATCCATGTCATTCGCAACCAGCGCGCTATTATGCAGGCCAAATCCATGACCTCCCTTACGACGTTTGAAACCATATTCAAACAGGTGGGACAAATCCTCTTCAGCAATTCCAATACCAGTATCCTGAATTTCTATAATAACCTGATCCTGAGTAGCCGATAATCTTAAGGTGAGTCGATTATTTTCACACTGATTATCAAGCATTGCATGCTTGGCATTACTGATTAAGTTAATCAGCACCTGCATTGTCTTATGTTTATCAACAAATACATTCGGAACCTGGTTATATTCCCTGACAACATCAATCTGGCACTGATCCATTCCCTGCATATTTATATTAAGACAATCTTCAATGACTTCCTGCAGATTGACCATTTCCAGCACACCATAACTACCCGCGTATGACTGCTGCATATGAACAATATTTTTAATATGATTGATATTTTGATCGAGCAGGAGCAGCTCATTAAGAATCGCATCATGCTCGTTTTTTAATTTTTCAGAAAGAAGACTTAGAAAATGAGGTATCTCGGTACCTTTTTCATCCTGCGAGAGATACTCAGCAATATCTTCACTATGCTCATCCAGCATCGTAACCACTTTATCGAGATTTTTTAATTTTGATTCAATAATCGCATCGCGAATAACTGCAGCAGAAACATTCACGCTATTCAGGACATTTCCAACGTTATGAAGCACGCCGCTAGCGACTTCTGCCATACCTGCGTTTCTTGAAATAACACTAATCTTAGCATTTAACTCTTCAAGCTCTACCGTTCTATTCTTTACCTTTATCTCCAGCGTATCACTGAGCTCCTTTAATTCTTTCTCGATGCGTACACGATCACTTATTTCACGACTAAGATCCTGGTTAGACGCCTCAAGCTCATCAGCATATAATTTAACTTCTTCAGCAGCCCTGATAGCATTCTCTTTTTCTTCCTGCAGCGCCCTGTCACGAACCTGGATCATTTCAAGCATGTGATTAAAGGAATCAGCCAGCACACCGACTTCATCCTTGCTCTGTTTCAACATTCTTAAACTGTAATCCTGGCTTTTAGTAACCTTTTGAATAATACCAACCAGTGTACGTATCGGTTTCATACCCCAACGCAAAGTAACAAATGCAGCCAGGAAAAATAAAAATAGCGCCGCTAACTGCAGCACAATTGTTCTTTCAAAAATAAGATCTGATAACTGGTTATTTACATCGAGATAATATGCCAGATGAACATTAGCCATATATTCATCACCCAGATAGACCCCATGAATAACTTCACGAACAGGCCTGGAATCATATAACTTATCGATTATGACAGGCTCAGAGACTTCACCTTGCTCATCTAATTTCAGGGATACTTTTTTAAGATCAGTATGGGAAATAACTGTACCATCAGGACGACTCAGATATGCATAGGCAAATTCCTTGCCTGGTGTGGCCGCGATCAACCATCGCTCCAGCAATTCATAATCTTTTACGACAAGTGCATCCAGGCTACCTTCCGCAAGACTCGATGCGAGTGTATTTGCCTGCTCAAGGCGTGATTTTTCAATGAAAGCCTGAGACTCCCTGATAACCATGTAAGAAATCAGGCTTGTACTTAAAATAAAAACAAGCATTAAACCTGATAATATCCTGTAAAATAATCCCAGCTTCATCTTAATGCTTTACAACTGACTTTCCTTTAACAGTTTTTCTGTAATCTTTTCAATATCATTATCGTATGCTAGAAATGACTGTATTTTCATACTCTTCATACTCTCTAGTAGTGCCGCACCTTCCACATCATCTCCCATATTAACAACTATGCGTGTAAGCCTCTCAACTACATCTTCTGATAAGCCTACACGTGCGCCAATAACATTCTCAGGGTAATCGGAGCTATTCGCGATAACAACAAGTTCACCTGTCTCAATTTTCTGGCTCATGAGCTTATAATTAACACCACACATAGTCGCTGCATCATAATCTCCAAGCAGTACTCCATGAATCGAATTAGACAGGTTTTTGGTAAAGCTCTCCTGATTATCGACACCACTTTTAAGGCCATTCTGGTAAAGCAGGGCTCTTGGTGCAAGATATCCTCCTGCCCCCATAGGACTCACAAAAGCTATATTCTTACCTTTAAGATCGTTTAGTGAATTAATGCCACTATTACGCTTCACAAAAATTTCACTTTTACTGGTCGTATTACCTGCTATATTCTGCATCTGGGCAATAGCCTGTGCCTTACCCTCCTTTTTAAGTCGATAAAATACGTGAGAGTTAATATAGAAAAAATCGACCTCACCATCAGCAATCGCCTTTTTCATTTTCCCAAATCCCCTGGGTACAACTATCTCAACTTTGGCCCCCATTTTGCTTTCGATATAATCTGCAAACGGTTGCCATTTATTGAAAATCCGTGACGGCTGCGCTATGGACAACACACCAAAGCGTAATATCTGCTTATCTTCAGCCAGTGCGACTGAAGGAAATAGAAGACTACAGGTAATAACCAGGGTAAAAAAAGTGAGTAGATGTGACTTGAGTTCATTTAACAGCATTTCAACACCTTTAATGCTCATTAATAGTGTATTAATGAGCTTAGTGCATGATACTTAAAATTACTGAGTAATTATCATTTTTATAAGTATATTAGAAATTAAGCTATAGATACTCTGAGAGTATCTGATCAATCTGTGACTGGACTTCAGATAAACCCTTACTTGCATCCACCACCCTGATACGCTCTGCTTCATGAGCCGCACGATCCAGGTATGTCTGGCGAACCCGATTAAAGAATGCGTCCCTCTCCTGCTCGAAGCGATCCGGTGCGCTACGTTTGCCTGCTCTCTCCCTGCCAATCTCAACAGGGCAATCTAGCAACAGGGTCAGGTCTGGTCGGAGCTCACCCAGCACCCAGTTTTCAAGGCCTTCGATACGTTGCATATCGAGTTGTCGACCACCGCCCTGATAGGCATAGGTTGCATCTGTAAAGCGATCACATAACACCCATTTACCTGACTCAAGGGCAGGCTTAATGATACGAGCCACATGTTCAGCACGTGCAGCAAACATCAACATTAACTCGGCATCATCTGACATACCCTTGAACTGTTCACCCAGTAGCATCTCACGCAAAGCTTCTCCTAACGGTGTACCACCAGGCTCCCGGGTTTCGATATAAGAGATATTCTTATTCTCCAGGAGTGTTTTTATGAAGCTCATATTAGAAGTTTTACCGACTCCTTCAGTACCTTCCAGTGTAATAAATAGTGGCTTTGTCATTTCTTTGATTTCTTCTTACGTTGATGCAGATCGACTGCATTTTCATGCTCTTTCAGTGTCGTTGAAAAAATATGTCTTCCTGATTTGTCCGAGTGAGCAACAAAATAAATATACTCGGTAGGATCAGGCTGGCTTACCGCATCAAGTGAACCCTGCCCCGGCATTGAAATCGGCGTTGGTGGCAGGCCTTTTCGAGTATAGGTATTATATGGAGTATCGGTTCTTAAATCTTTAAAACGAATATCACCATCATATTTATCACCAATACCATAAATCACTGTCGGGTCCGTTTGTAATCGCATGCCTTTTCGAAGTCGATTAACAAACACGCCTGCAATCTGCTTTCGTTCATCTGCAATTGCACTTTCTTTTTCTACAATTGATGCAAGTATCAGTGCTTCATAAGGTGTTTTCAGTGGCAAATCCTGATCGCGATCTTGCCATGCTATATCAAGACGTTGCTGCATTTGCTGATAAGCCTGACGTAACAAGTCAATATCACTCATACCTTTTGAGAAACGATAGGTATCAGGAAAAAAACGACCTTCGGGGTGCTCTCCAGGATAGCCCAGACGCTGCATAATTTGTGCATTGTCCATTTCCTGTAAATGATGTGTCAAATGTGGTGATTCATTAATTTGCTGCATCATCTGTTTAAAATTAATACCTTCAACCAGGGTTAGGCTGTACAACAGTACCTTACCTTTACGCATGTCATCAAACAGATCCAGCACTGTCATATCAGTTGACAGCTGGTATTCACCTGCTTTTAAATTACGTGCACTACCTGTAATTCTTGCCCACAGTGAAAAATACATGCGATTACTGATAATATTTTTCTTTTCAAGATCTCTCGCAAGCGCAGAAACACTACTCCCGGGTTTGAAATCATAGAGAAGTTCCTCATCAAGATTTAGCGACTTATTGAGAAAGAAATAAAAATCGACAGCTAATGCAGTACTTGCAATAAACGCCAGGCCAATTATTTTTTTTAGCATACTATGTAAATCTCATACATCATTTGATTATTTTATGGCAAGCGATTCTTTAAGGGCCAGTTGTAAATCTGGAATTATAGTCGAGGTAGAAAATTCTATCTCCGCTTCATCATCAACAATTTTTTTAACTGGCCATATACCAATCAGGCTATTAGTTACAAATATACTGTCGACATTAATAAAATTCTGTTTACTAATTTCAATTTCATTAACCGGAATATTCATTTTTCTGGCGAGTTCAATTACCTGTTGTCGCATCACACCATTTACACCCGAGCGTGCTAGTGAAGGCGTATACAGTTCATCATCCAGCACACAGAAAACATTACTCATGGTACCTTCAATAACATGTTGATGATGGTCCAGCATAAAGCCTTCTGCAATTGTTTCATCACGCCATTCATTTCTTGCCAGCACATTATCCAGTCGATTCAGGTGCTTGATTCCAGCGAGTGCAGTATTTATCGACACAGGTGTTGTGCAAAAGCAGCAGACAATACCCTGCTGATTTTTTACGGGATATTCCGGCCATGGATAGCAAAGCGTAATACGACTGGGCTGATCACCTTCGTTATAGGCATATCCACGCCCCGAAACACCACGACTCACAATCAGTTTAATCACAGCATGATCATCAGGATCGAGTTTTTTTATATCTTCAAGCCAAAGGCCTTCGTCGGGCATCTCCAGTGATAAGCGTGCACATGATTCGCGCATTCGTCGCATATGCAGAGGCCATAACTCCAGCTGGTTATTTCTCCAGGCAAGTGTTTCAAACACACCATCGCCATATTGAAATGCACGATCTCGCACATCTAGCAGATGCTGCTCTGTTCCATTGATGAGTATCTTATTCATGGCTTATCGATTTCCTGTCTGTAAGGCATGTAACATTCCCTTCGCTTTGGCGCGTGTTTCCCTGAGTTCACTCTCGGGCTTCGAGTCTACCACGATGCCTCCTCCAGCCCTAAACTGCAACTGATTTCCATTGCGTGTGATGGTGCGAATCAGAATATTCAGATCCATGCTGCCATCGTGATTAATATACCCAAGTGAACCGGTATAGGCTCCACGCCCAACCTGTTCAAGCTCTGCAAGAATTTCCATACAGCGTACTTTCGGGCAACCGGTAATCGTACCTCCAGGAAATACGGCTGCGATAATCTGACCTGGCGTCATATCTACTTCAGGCTTACCCCGAACATTAGAAACAATGTGATGCACATGACGATAGCTCTCAAGCACCATCAGCTCATTAACTTCTATAGTGCCTGGCTGGCACACCCGCCCCAGGTCATTTCGCTCAAGATCAATCAGCATAATATGTTCTGCACGCTCCTTGGGGTGTGCTAGCAGCTCATCTGATAACTCCGAATCTTTATTCGCATCATTGCCACGAGGACGTGTACCTGCAATCGGTCGGGTCTCTAACCAGCCATTCCTCGCCTGAACAAGACGCTCAGGTGATGAGCTGATAATTGCTTTATCGCCTAGTGTCACCAGCGCATTAAATGGCCCCGGATTAGACTGGGTCAGCTGGTAATACAGACTCGCATGATTCACTGCTTTAGACAGTTGAGTACGCCAGCCTCGTGACAGGTTCACCTGGAACACATCACCATCCACAATGTACTGGTGCAGTTTATCCAGCTGATTCAGGTAATTCGTTTCATCATCTTCATGAATCTCACCAATATCAAATTCCTGCTGATAAAGACTACCTGGTATAGATTGGGATAAATCGTTAAGGATTTTTTTGTAACAGTTCTCAAAAGCGGGCTCACAGACCAGAAATGCCTGTCGAGTATGTGCATCGTGAATAACAGCAGCTGGAAAGCGTGTAGCAAAAGCAACGGGCAGCCCATCCTCTGCATCGGGCAAGTTCAGTGCAGGTTCTATCTGCTGGGCCAGCTCATATCCCAGATACACAAACCAGCCTCCATTAAATGGCAAGCCAGAATCATTTGACGGCTGCTTTTCAGCCTGCCATGCATGGTCAAACTGCTGTAGAAAATCATCATCGCTACTGCTTATCGTTTGCTGGGGACAGGCAAACAGGATATCGAAACGCGCCAGTGAATTATCTTCAGAGGCGCCGATAGCATCGGCATTACTGCTTAGCAGGTGTGGATAGCGTTCAGGATTGCTGGCATGAAGTGCCAGTAAGTCTGGAAGTATATCGAGGGAATGAATGATCAATGAAGCCGTCATAATCAATCATCTTTTAATGGGCGGGATGAAAACGAAAAACACACACAAGGCGTTTGTCAGTCGAGTGCCAGAGGCACATATCAACTAACCAGTCTTTCGCGTTTATTTGCGTTCATTGGCGCCCATTTGTGTTTGCTTCTGCTTTTAAATCTTCTTGAAAAGCACAGTACCGTTAGTACCACCAAAGCCAAATGAGTTGGAGAGGGCCACATCAATCTTCATATCACGCGCCACATTAGGCACATAATCCAGATCACAGTCCGGGTCCTGGTTATCCAGATTGATTGTTGGCGTTGCAACCTGATCATGCAGACTCATAACCGCAAATACCGCCTCTACACCACCAGCAGCCCCCAGTAGATGTCCGGTCATGGATTTTGTAGATGTGACGGCGAGTGAACTTGCGTGACTGCCAAAGGCCATTTTCACAGCCTGGGTTTCAGCTATATCACCCGCTGGAGTTGATGTGCCATGTGCATTAACAAACTGCACCTCTTCGGCATTGATACCCGCATCTTTCATTGCATTGATCATGCAACGTGCCGCGCCTTCACCACCTTCTGATGGACTGGTCATATGATAGGCATCACCGCTCATGCCAAAACCGGCCATTTCACAGTAGATCTTTGCGCCACGCGCTTTTGCATGTTCGTATTCTTCCAGAATCAGTACACCCGCACCATCACCCAGCACAAAGCCATCGCGGTCTTTATCCCAGGGGCGGCTGGCCGCTTCCGGATTGTCGTTGTTACGTGATAGTGCACGTGCTGCGGCAAAACCACCGATACCCAGAGGCGAAGAAGCTTTCTCTGCACCACCGGCAATCATCACATCAGCGTCGCCATAGGCAATCAGTCGTGCAGCCAGGCCAACACTGTGTGTGCCAGTTGTACAGGCCGTAACCGGTGCGATATTAGGGCCTTTAATGCCATACATTATCGACAGGTTACCGGAGATCATATTGATGATTGAGCCCGGGATAAGAAA
>JBFHVK010000091.1:0-9781 GCA_041589615.1 Gammaproteobacteria bacterium
CAATCGCCCGTTTCAGATTCCATTGTCTATAGGGCTGATTGATAAGAAGGGAAATGAAATACAGAACTCGGCACAGATTATAAATATAACTCGCGCTCAGCAGGTTATAGAATTTAATGACATTGATGAAGAGCCAGCAGTATCCATGCTGCGTAATTACTCTGCACCTGTAAAAGTGAATTTCAAACTCGACAATCAGCAGCTGGCATTCTTAATGGCTAATGATACCGATGAGTTCAATCGCTGGAATTGTGCACAGGAGCTTGGCCTGAATATCATGCTTTCGCTGATAGATGATTATCAGCAAAACAGAACATTACAGCTGGATGCGTTCTTTATCCAGACATTCAGGCAGGTGCTTAATGATTCGTCACTTGATCAGGCGCTTGCAGCACGAATACTGACACTGCCGAGTGAAGATTATATTGGGCAGAATATGGAAATAATTGATGTTGATGCAATTTATCATGTCAGGGAATACTGTAAGCAAACACTTGCATATGAATTAATGGATGATTTTCTACAGGCATATAATGATAATCAGGAGAGCGAATTTTCACTAAGCGCACAGGCTATGGGAAAACGCAGTTTCAAGAATATCTGTTTGTCATACCTGATGTGCAGCCAGACTGAAACAGCAAAGCATGCTGCTATAGAGCTGGCCCAGAAGCAATTTGAGACTGCGCAAAATATGACTGATCAGCTATCAGCCTTACGATGTCTTGTGCATTATACGGTCGATGAAGGAAAGCAGGCCTTAGTTCGTTTCTATCAGCAATGGCAAACAGATCCACTGGTAATTGATAAATGGTTTATTGTACAGGCGACTGCAACCGGGACGGGTGCTTTTGCGGCAGTACAGTCGCTTATGGAACATGAAGCATTTGATTTCAATGTGCCCAATCGTGTTCGTTCTCTGGTAGGGGCGTTCTCCCAGGCGAATGCCGTTGAGTTTCATCGACTTTCGGGTCAGGGTTATGAACTGCTGGCCGATGTTGTGATAAGACTGAATAAAACCAATCCTCAAATAGCTGCACGTTTATTGTTACCACTCATACAGTGGCGAAAATATAACAAGAGTCGTCAACAGATGATGAAGGCGCAACTGGCGCGTGTTGCAAATACTGCAAATCTGGCCAAAGATATATACGAAATTACAGAAAAAGGCCTTAAAGCCTGAAAAAATAAAATAGTTAGCTAAGATAATAGATGATAATAAATTTGCATTATTGCTTACAGGGTGTATTGCGATAATGTTTCTTATAAATATAAATAACAATAATAAATTATGACAGTTTCCAGTAATTTGGGGTCAGGGAACGATTCGCAATTTGAATATATACCTATAGTACTCATTGCAGATGATGACCCGGCAATTCGCCTGCTTATCAAGCATGTAATGGAACAGTGCAATTATAAAGTCGTTGAAGCTATACATGGAATGGAAGCAGTGCAGCACTCTATTCGTTACAATCCAGATTTGATAATTATGGATGCGGTTATGCCGGTCATGGATGGTTTTCGAGCGACAGAAGAAATAAAACGGCTAGAAAACTGTATTGATACACCTGTGCTGATGGCGACATCACTGGATGATGATAATTCCATTAGCAGGGCGTTTGACGTAGGTGCCTGTGATTATGTCACCAAACCCTTCAACTGGTCTGTGTTAAAACACCGCATTAATCGTATGCTGCTTGTGGCAGATGCTGAGAGGAAAATGCGTCATATTGCTTATCATGATGCGTTAACCGGTTTACCTAATCGTGTGTTGTTTATGGATCGTATTGATCAGGCAATTACACGAGCGCAGAGAGAAGATGGGTATTTTGCATTGCTGTATATTGATATCGATCACTTCAAAATAGTGAATGATTCGATGGGGCATGCAGCTGGTGATGAGCTTCTAAATGTTATTTCACAGCGGTTAAGAAATGTCCTGAGAAAGTCAGATACGATTTCTCGCCTGGGTGGTGATGAATTTACAGTGATTGTTGAAGATCTGCATGAGGTCGAAATGGTCACAAAGGTTGCTAATAATATTCTCGAGGCGCTTGAAAATCCGGTTACAATTTACGAAAAAAAAGTACATGTTGGCGGGAGTATAGGTATTGCCCTTTATCCGCAGGATGGAGAGACATTTGGTGCTTTGCTTAAAAATGCAGATACTGCAATGTATAAAGCGAAAGAATCGGGCAGGCAGACTTTCCAGTTTTATGCACAGGAAATGAGTCATAAGGCTATGCATCGCATGGAAATGGAAAATCAGCTAAGAAGGGCAATAAAGGAAAACGAGTTTGTTGTGTATTATCAGCCGAAAGTGAATCTTGAAAGCGGTTGTTGTACAGGTGTTGAAGCATTACTTAGATGGCAGCACCCGGAATTTGGTCTTATTGCGCCAGATGAATTTATTCAGCTAGCTGAAGAAACAGGTCTGATCACTCAACTGGATGAGTGGGTTATGAAGGAGTCCTGTGCGAAATTTAAAAGCTGGCTGGCCTCAGGTTTAGAACTGGATAATCTATCCGTGAATGTATCAGCAAAACATTTCAGGGGCGGCGGTCTTCCAGAGTACTGTAAGAACATTATTGAAGAGTCAGGTATTCAACCGCTCAATATAGAAATCGAACTTACTGAAAGTGCTCTTGTCGATAATAACGAAAAGGCTAAATCTATACTGCTAGAATTGAAGCAGCTTGGAGTTAAGATAGCACTGGATGATTTTGGAACTGGCTATGCATCAATGTCATATCTTAAAGAATTTCCATTTGATACTGTTAAACTAGACCGTTCATTTGTGCAGGGTATACCTGAAAATAACGAAAATACAGCAATTGTGAAGGCAATGATACAGCTTGCTAAAGCGTTAAAATTACAGATGGTCGCTGAAGGGGTAGAAACGGATCAGCAAATGGATTATCTGCAGTTGAATGATTGCCAGTATGCACAGGGATATTTATGGAGCAAGCCGGTAAGTGCCGATGTGCTTGAGAGGAAGTTGTTGCAGGGACTATAGTTTTCTATTTAAATTATATCGTAGTCACCGTTTCCTTCTTTTCTTTCTGATTACCAGTTCATAAATGGTGACTACTGTCAGAGCAATAATCGCGGAAATAACAAGGGCAATGATAATAAGGGTTTTATTGTCCAGCTTATTCTCATCAGGTACTGGTTTCGGTTTCTTTTCAACAGCTTTTTTATCTGTCTCTGGTTTTATAGCTGGTTTTTTCTGTAGTGTTTGCTGCTCAATTGTTCTGGTGAGAGTGGAGTACACTGTTACATCCATATCGCTTTCATTTAGCTCCTTCATCATGTTTTGATAGGCTTCTTCGGCCTCGTCATTGCGTCCCGCTTTTTTTAATTGATCGATATTGCTCCAGTGTAGATACCAGTAGTAGCTATCGCTATAACCATTTCCGCCAAGTGCAAGCTCATTCTGAGTGGCGATTATTTTCAAATCATCAGATAGTCCATATTTCATCGTACTATATATAGCTGCACTGAGCTTGTTGCGATTACTATCTAGTGAGATTGCCCTCTTATAAGCCTGGTTTTTTAAGTCGAGATGTTGTTGTGTTAAATGCTGCTGTTTGTTGCTGTTGTAAGCTGAAGCAAGATTGCTATGATTTAATCCCTGTATGAACCAGTAGAGTGGTTTGTTACTAAATTTGCTTTCAGCTGCCTTAAGCTTTGAGTTAATGTTGGTAAGCTCTGTTATTTGCTCTGTAACAGGTTTCTCTATATTTTCACTGTGATACATTGCAATACGATCTGCAAGTTCCGTGCTAGTGGCTGGCTCTACGAGGAACAACTCACTGAAATGGGTATTGGCAAGAGATGTACCTGCAGTGCATGTGAAAATAATGCTTATTGATAGGCAGATATATTTTAAATTTTTAGTAATGAATGTTTGCATGAAGATGATCAGCTTTATCAAAAGCATCTGGTATACCATTTTTAGGGTCGATGTCCTGCTGTAACTCACGAGTGGTCATAGGCCGCCCATTTGTTTCAAGTTGCCAGTAGGCATTTATCAGGTTGCTGTTTTCCTGTAGTGCCGCCCACAATATCCAGTATGCAGCAGCTGACTCAGTTGAGTTCGGTGGTGCCATGATAACGAAGTCTACAGCACCTCCCCGTTGGTGAACACCATTTACAGCATTGCTATACCATTCATTACGCTCTGGGTTGCGCCAGCCACTACTTATCCATAATTTTGCATCGGGTACAGCCAGGGGGTTCTTGTTCAGGTCCAGGAATTGACCGCTTTTCTTTAGCTCAGAAACTTTGGTTTTATAGCTTTTGCTTATTTTTTTTGCGAGATCAAGCATGCCATCATTGATAACTAGTTTATAGCGGCTCTCTGTTAACGGATTTCCTTCAAGATCGTCAGGTCTTGGGGGGAGGCTACTAATTTCACTTCGCTTTGGAATAGGTATATTTCCATTTTCACCTCGACCATAGCGTTTAATCTGGTAATGATTAACATATTCCTGGCGAATCATGTCCTTTCGATCCATTTTTAATATTGCTTTGTGTTCTATCTGGGTGTTATTTTCCTGACTGATAATAAGTGTTACATCGTAGATAAACTGTGGGTTATAGCGTTTTTCATCGATATTAGGGGTGCCACCGCCATATTTTCGACGATTGCCCTGTGGGCCTTTACCTTTTTTATAGATTCGTGGGATATGCTCGAAAGGAGCTGGCCTGAAGATTAATTTGTGTCGCTCAGTTGTTGCCTTGGTTAGCTGTTCTGATACCCACTGGTAGTGATCATCGATTATGCGTCCACTACCCTTGAAGCGGGAGAGTAACTCAACGGTGCCATGCTGTTTGTTCCTTACTTTTATTTTCCATTTTAATCTATCAGTTTTCTGAAGTGGTTTTGTGTATTCGATTACGAAAGGGACCTGCTTGCCAATGAGCTGTTGGCTGGTGTTTTTACCTATTCCTTCCTTTATTAACTCGCCCTCGTTGATAATGATAAAGGATTGTAAAGAATTGCTTTCGGGGTTTGATGAGGTGATTACTCTGAGATCGGCAGAAAGAATCTCAGCGAAAGCAGAGGAAAAAAATCCCGAGCAGTATAGAAAACTTACCAGTAAATATTGATAGAGTGTTCCATAGCCCCGCATGTGAGTGTCTCATCGATTATGATAATACCCTCTATAGTCCAGCATGAGCAGTATTTCAAGTTTGAAATGCTCAATGAGTAGATTTGCAGTATGAGTTCTTGCGTTTGTATGATAATTCGCAGTCAAGGAATATTGAGTCGCTAACATTTCCAGTGTCATAGCGATTATTGGAATAAAGCAAATAGTGTTTTTCCCTGTATACAACACATACATTCCATTCCTTGAAGGTATAGTTGATGAACGGCTTATAATTCTTCTGCTCGCTAACTGCCTTGATGCTAAATTTTCCTTCTTCATCAGTCTGTACTGTTCGCACAGGTTTCAAGCAGGTGGTATCTGCATTTTCCAGGCTAAGAATTACGCGTGAATTGCTGACCGGTTCACCATTAAATTTGATAATGCCGTCAAAATAGGGAGTGGTTCTCTGTGTCTGGGTATTATAACTACAGCTCGAAAGCATTAGCAGGCAGATAAGGCTAGCGATGTATGTTTGCGGTTTTTTCATATTTATTTCACTTTTTAGCTGGGCCTTATTCTATAGCCCATGTATCCCCAGATAAACGCAATTATAGCGAGAATGGCCCCATAAAGGTCATAATATCTGAAATAAAATTTATGTGTCTTTGTTAGTTGTTCTTCGGCTACGCCAAATGCAGGTGGTATTCTTCTTGGTATCCAGCCGTTTTGCTGTTCACGAAATATAACCTCATCCCAGCGTACCTTATCAACGGACTTCGATCTAATGTATACAAAAATTTCGCCTTTTGGCAGTATCTGTAATGTAGTAGATCGTTTGTTTGGTTCAATATTAATCTGTGTATGGTCCTTTAGCACCTGTACGAACAGATTCTGGCTTTCATATATGGGCTGGTCCCAGCGTTTTTTAAAGGGCAGGTCAACATAGTGGTTTAATGCAGCAAAAAGAAGAACGGTTATACCCGCTCCAAAAAAACCATTCAGGACCCTGATTAATCGACGAGATATAAAATCAATTCTTAGAACATAAACGGCAAATCCAACCATAGCGAGTGTTTGTATGATAAGCACAAACGGATAATCAGAAGGCAATTGCTGGGTGATAGAAAACCACCCTGGTGATAGTCCTGCATCAGCGAGCAGGTAACGTATGTAGTACTGATAGAGAAAGAATACTGCAAACAACGTCATTGCAACATAGCTTAGTAATTCCATTTTCTGTCGCTTGAGCAAGGGTAAAATCGAGTCGGCCCTGATATTGCCGGTGAGCTTCTCATGTTGCTGCCAGTCACAGGAAATCAGTTGTATCTGCTTGCGTTTTCCCGGCACTTTTAGTTCCTGTTCCTCGCTCAGGTTGAAATTCGACTTGAGCCTGGCACGGGTCGCATGGGTAATGAATATCTGGTTGGCTTCAGCGGAGCTTTCAACCTTCGCCGCTACATTGACGACATCACCAAAAATATCGTCATGTTCGACAATGCCTGTTCCGGTGTGTATGCCTATGCGTGCACGTAAACTGAAGTAACGATCCTTTTCTCTCTCCTCGGCCAGTTTTTGCTGCATGGCTATGGCAGCCTTGAGTGCATTATCTGCGTTGCTGAAGGCGGCCATTATGGCATCACCAAGAGTCTTGATAATACGCCCCCTGTATTTGCGGATAACCGGGAACAGCAGGCGATTATGCCTATCGAGCAGCATGCGGGCATCGACATCGCCTCGGCGTTCCCAGTGGCGGGTAGAGTGTTCTATATCGGAAAAGAGAATGCTGACCTGTTTACGGGACTTTTTGATGACTTCAATGGTGCTTTGATCGGTTAACATCCAGGAATACTTTATCAAACAGGTTACACACGGAATCCAGGTATTTTCTGGCCAGTACCTGTGTTATAGCATGAAATGCAGTACTGGCCGGTAGTTATCTTAAAATACCGGAATCGCGTGCTTGCTGTAGTGGTCAGGCTTTGCCCTGTAACTGCAGTAGAATGTCTTCGTTTTCCAGTGTCGATGTATCCGAAGTGATTTCCTCACCCCGTGCAATATTACGCAGTAATCGACGCATAATTTTGCCCGAACGAGTTTTCGGAAGGTTGTCAGCAAAACGAATCTGGTCCGGCTTTGCAATGGCGCCTATCTGCTCACCTACCCAGGCTCTGAGCTGCTGGGTAAGCTCTTCATCAATGCCCCCCTCTGGGCGTGCTCCCTTAAGGACCACATAGGCAAAAATGGCTTCACCCTTGACGTCATGAGGGTAGCCAACGACTGCTGCTTCGGCCACTCGTTCATGAGCGACCAGTGCAGATTCGACCTCCATCGTGCCGAGTCGATGACCTGAGACATTTAATACATCATCGATGCGCCCCATAATCCAGAAATAGCCATCGTTATCTTTGCGTGCCGAGTCACCGGCGAGATAGTAACGCCCACCGAATTTTGGCCAGTAAGTATCCTTGTAACGCTGGTCATCACCCCAGATGGTGCGCAGCTGGGAAGGAAAGGGCTTTTTGATAACCAGGTAGCCACCCTTGTTGGCCTCGGTGATGCTATTGCCGTCTTCATCGACCACATCGGCGTCTATGCCGGGCAGGGCGATCGTGCAGGAGCCAGGCTTGGTTGCTATAACCCCTGGTAGAGGAGCGATCATATTAGCGCCGGTTTCGGTTTGCCACCAGGTATCAACAATTGGACAGCGCTCTTTGCCAATCACTGTGTGGTACCAGATCCATGCTTCAGGGTTAATGGGCTCACCAACGGTACCCAGCAGGCGAATCGAGGACAGGTCGTATTTATTGGGTATATCGTCACCCAGTTTCATCAGTGCACGGATGGCAGTCGGTGCTGTATAGAAAATAGTCACTTTATGGGTTTCGCAGATTTTCCAGAATCGTCCACCATCTGGCACAGTGGGCGCGCCTTCATACATTACGATGGTGCCACCTGCAGCTAGTGGGCCATAGGCAACATAGGTATGTCCGGTGATCCAGCCAACGTCAGCAGTGCACCAGAAAATATCATCATCTTTCAGGTCGAATACCCACTGGTTGGTGAGAATCGAACCTAGCAGATACCCTGCACTGGAATGCTGGATGCCCTTGGGCTTGCCGGTTGAACCTGAGGTGTAGAGTAAAAATAGTGGGTGCTCTGCAGCAACCCATTCCGGTTCGCACTCTGTGCCCTGGCTTTCGACTGCTTCATGCCACCAGATATCTCGTCCATCCTGCATCGGGATATCATGCTGGGTGCGCTGGTAAACAATCACATTCTCAATACTGGGGCAGCCACCCTGCAAGGCTTTATCTGTTGCAGCTTTCAGTTCGACAATTTTGCCGCCCCGGTGGCCACCATCGGCGGTGATAACCATTTTCGCGCCTGCATCATTAATCCGGTCTCTCAATGATTCTGCCGAAAAACCACCAAATACAACGGAGTGAATGGCGCCAATGCGGGCACAGGCCTGCATTGCAATGACAGCTTCCGGTGTCATTGGCATATAGATAACAACGCGATCACCCGACTGGATATTGCGGGCTTTAAGTGCATTGGCAAACTGGTTTATTTCATCACTCAGTTGCTGGTAGGTGATGTGTCGTGTGTCGCCCTTTTCGCCTTCAAAAATTATTGCGGTTTTATCGGCTTTATCTTTAAGGTGGCGATCAATGCAGTTGTAGGTGACATTCAGTTTGCCATCAGCAAACCATTTGTAATGTGGTGCGTTGCTGTCATCCAGTATTTCATTGAAAGGCGTGTGCCAGTCCAGCATGTCTTTTGCCTGCTGAGCCCAGAAACCGTTATAGTCGTCCTTCGCTGCTTTATGAAGTGCGTCAAAATCAGCCTGCTTTATATTGGCACTGGCGCTGAATTCAGCCGAAGGTGGAAACTGTCGATCTTCGATTAGAACGGATTCAATATTGTTATCGGACATGGCCACTCCATCATTTTATTTTTTTCAATGTCAACGAAGGATACCGCAGAAGATTCTTGAATAGAAGTTGAAACAGTTTATGCCTTGTCGATAGTATGCCTATTGGCAACAGCGGATAAATTCCAGTTCTGTTTTGCCCACTGCCAGACGGTTTCGAGAGATTCGTGCTTTAGCTCCAGAGGGGGGTGCTGGCCGAGGAAGTGCAGGCAGTCGACCAGCAGGGGGATATTTGCTTTCTGGCCAATACCGGCTGCGCCAGTCTGTTTGCTCAGCTTGTCACCATTGTCATGGAGTATCAGTGGCAGATGAGTATATTCAGGAGTCTCATATCCCAGGCACTGTTGTAGATAGATCTGTCTCGGGGTCGAGTCCAGCAGGTCGGCACCCCGAACTACATGGCTGATATTCTGGTAGGCATCGTCAACCACGACTGCCAGCTGGTAGGCGAACAGGCCATCACGGCGGCGGATAATAAAATCACCCAGCTCAGCAGCCAGGGATTGTGAATAGCTTCCCAGCAGGCCGTCGATAAAGTCGAAATTATTATCCGGTGTTTTTATACGTATTGCGTAATCGGCGGGGTTAAAGTCAGCAAAGTCATTTCTCAGGCAGGTGCCAGGGTAGATGAGCCCCAGCTTGCCGCTGCTGATCTCGCCACTTTCGGCCATGGCGCGTAACTGCTTACGGCTGCAGGTGCAGGGGTAAACGAGTTGTTGCTGTTGAAGCTGATGCAGAGCATCCTCATAGG
>JBFHVK010000092.1:0-9765 GCA_041589615.1 Gammaproteobacteria bacterium
ATCCAGCCTGAGCATACGGCCCGAGTGCCCCAGGGTTACGCGAGAGGCCATGGCAATTAGCAGGGATGTGGCAAAACCGATAGTGATCGCATGGAGTGGCGCTCGGTTTAGAATGTAATCGCCACTGATATTTAGCACAATACTCTGCAGGCTCATCAGGCTAAGGCCAATAAATAACCAGAAAAATGCCATGTGAAGAACTGCCAGCAGGTAGTCCTTAAAACTACGGTGGAGTTGCCAGCGAACGCTGTGAAGTAGAACCAGCAATGCCAGTGGTGCATCGGCGAGAAACAGCCATTGTTTAAGGTGGCTCATCTCCAGTGTGAAGTGAGCAATGCATCCGGCAAGGAACAGAAACAGGGTGGTTCTCGGCTGGAACACCGTGTAGTTTTCTATCACATTGCTGCTGAAGAACGGCAGCATACGGTGACTGACCGTAAATAGTATTGGCAGCAGATACAGCCAGATACCCAGCGTGAAGGAAATTTTGAGGAACAGCCAGATGTCACTGTATATCCAGAAGCCAAAGCTGAAAATACCCAGGCTGCCACACAACAGGGCGATTAGCAGGATTGCTTCATAGGTTTTACTGGTTGCAGGCGCCTGCCTGAACGACTTGAATAAAACATATACGCCATAGAGCCAGCCAAACAGCATGATTGCCAGTCCTGAGAGTGCCGAGGAGGGCGTAAAAAACAGGCTGATTTCAAATATGATCAGGCCGCTGTTGAGCCACACACAGGTGGCAATATAGTCGTCCTTGCTAATGACTTCACCGCCCATCCAGCGCGGGAATACGGTCATCAGGAAACCGAAAATAAAAAAGATAAACAGCCCGTAGATCATCACCATGCCATGCGCCCAGGTGGCGGGCAGGAATATATTCAGAGGCGGCCACAGGTCACTGTAACGACCGATAAGTTCAACGGACCAGATGAGTATCGGAATAATCAGCTGTATTGCGCCACTGAAGAAAAACATGCGGTGGGGTGCGGCGGTAAACGTGCTCCAGAAGGACGATTGCATAAACTGGTGACTCTATTTTTTATTGACGAATAGTAAGGTAAGGTAAAGTAAAGGAGGTGCGCCCGACTTGATAAATATCAGGACGCAACCGGATTAGTACTAGCTTTCGCCTTTATCTTTTCCGCCTCGTACTGGCGCATGCCTGATAATACTATCTGCCAGTCGGGAAAATGGCAGGCTCTGTATCCAGACAGTTCCAGTTCCTTTGAGAGTGGCCAGGAAAAGACCTTCGCCGCCAAATAACATGCTTTTAAGGCCTTTTGTCATTTCGATGTCGTATTCAATACCATCATCGAATGCCACCAGGCAACCGGTGTCGAGACGCAATGTTTCATTGTTTAGGGTTTTCTTGACCACGGTACCTCCGGCATGAATAAATACCATGCCATCACCCTGCAGCCGTTCGAGTATAAAACCTTCACCACCAAAGAAACCGGCGCCGAGTTTACGGTTGAGTGCTATATCAACCTTTGTGCCAAGGGCCGCAGCGAGAAATGCATCTTTCTGGCAGAGCAGGTGACCATTATGTTCCGAAAGGTCGACGGGAATAATGCTACCGGGATAAGGAGATGAAAATGAAACGGTCTGTTTACTGTTACCCTGGTTACTAAAGTGAGTCATAAAGAGTGATTCGCCGGTAAACATGCGTTTGCCAGCGCTGAATAGCTTGCCCATAATGCCCTGGTCTGGATCTGACCCATCACCCATGCGCGTTTCAAAGCTGATGTCCTGCTGCATATAGGTCATGCCGCCGGCCTCGGCAATGACGGTTTCTCCCGGATCTAGCTCGATTTCCACCATCTGCATATCATGGCCAATAATTTTGTAATCAACTTCGTGGCTGTTTTTCATTCTTACGGCTCCGTATTCTATAAGTGTTCTAATGTTTCCAGTGCGTCTTCTGCGGCTTCGCGTACATCACTGTTTTCATCTTCCAGACGAGGGCGTAAATAGTCCACTGCACTTTTATCATGACTCAGGCCCAGGTAATAACAGGCGTCATTACGGATCTGTGGGTTATCATGCTGGCTGAGCTTACCCAGGGTTCCAATTTGTTTAACCAGTAATTCACTGCCGGCCAGTTCCTCGATAATGGCACCCACACCGATACGTGCCGAGAGGCTGGATTTCGGGTTGGTCATAATATTAAACAGGGCCTGGATGTGGTCGGGTGACTCTTCCACTAGCTGCTGGACTTTGTTGATTTCACCGGATGTCATCAGCTCTTCGAAATAGTCACTCATATCATCCGGGCTTTCAGCTTTCTCTATCCATTGCTCGAGTTCACCACGGGTTTTCATGCCCAGCAGCTCAAACGGCCCCAGTTTCACCCAGGGAACCGAGCGTACATTCAGTTCGCGTGCACGCTCAGGATCCTCGACGATATTAACCACTTCAAGGCTGGATAAACGGCCTTCCTTAACGAGTTCAGACAGGTTTTGCAGCACAGCGGGACAGTGCTGGCAACCGGTGGCGATTAATAATAATGCAGATGGCTTCTGGTTCATTCAAATTCCGCAGTTATAATAGGGTTATATGACTCGATGGCTGGCACATTGTAGCAGGCCTGGAAGTTTAAAATATGTTAATATTCATGGCCGTAAAAACAAGTCTGGAAAAGTGTATGAGTACCCTGGTAGCTGTCGTTAATGGCGAATCTGTAATTGAATATGACCGCAGTAAGGCCCTGCCTGAAAACCAGTTAGCCTATCTGGATAAAATGGATGAGCAGATGGAAATGGGTATTCCCAGTGGCCAGGGCAATATTTTCGCACCGGATCAGGAACAGAAGGCACAGTTTGTTGCTAGCCAGCTAATGATGGCTATTAGCAGTGAAAATGACCAGCTTATAGCGGCCAGTATGGCATACCTTGCTAACCGTCTGCCTGAGTTAAAGCAGGTGACGGCGCAGGAAAAAGAAGGCGAAACCCATATTTCACTGATTTACGACAGGGAATATACACCGCCACAGACCATTAACTTCGTTAAACCGGAACACCTCAACAGCTAGCCGGACACCTATGCAAAACTCACAGATCGTCGTACTCGGAGCCAGCAATAAACCTCATCGCTATGCTTACAAGGCGATAAAAATGTTGCAGGAGTACGGACATCATGTGGTGCCGGTTCACCCCAAATTACAAACCATCGATGGCCTGGTGGTTAAGCACGAACTCTCACAGATTCACCAGCCAGTAGATACGCTTACTGTTTATATTGGACCGCAGCGTATCGGGCCTTTGATTGAAGATATTGTAAAACTCAATCCAGCACGAGTGATATTAAACCCGGGCACCGAGAATAATGAACTCGAGCTGGCGTTAATGCATAACGATATCGCCTTTGTGAAGGACTGTACGCTGCTAATGCTGGAGCATGGGCGCTTCTGATTTCGGCCGTGTTAAGCAATTACGGTTTTGAAATCTTCACTTAGTTCTCTACATGTTTGATATATAGCAAGCAAAATATATATCTAAATAACGCCCACACATAAGCAACTGTCGTATACTCAATATATAGTAGAACCAGAGGGAGAAGGTTGCATGCAATATGTTCATTTTTTTTCCGAAGTCGGTATCGATGATATTGAACAGGTGGGTGGTAAGAATGCTTCACTTGGTGAGATGTACCAGAACCTGTCTGCACAGGGTATAAAAATTCCCAATGGTTTTGCCACCAGTGCTGACGCCTATCATTATTATATTAAACATAACAATCTACAGGAAAAAATTGCTGCAATTCTCGGCAGCCTCGATACACATGATGTAAATGCGCTCATGCGAGCAGGTCGGCAGATTCGCAGCTGGATTCTACATGCGGAAATGCCGGAAGATCTTTCCAGTGAAATAGTTACTGCTTATGAAAAGCTCGGAGAAGAATATGGTGAATATGCTGATGTAGCTGTACGCAGTTCTGCTACTGCAGAAGATTTACCAGGCGCTTCATTTGCCGGACAACAGGAAACCTACCTGAATATTTCTGGCCGACGTAATCTCATACTCACCTGTAAGCGGGTCTACGCATCATTATTTACTGACCGTGCTATTTCATACCGTGTTGATAAAGGCTTTGCGCATATGGATGTGGGTTTATCGATTGGTGTGCAGAAAATGGTACGCGCCGATAGTGGTGCATCGGGTGTCATGTTTACTATCGATACTGAGTCTGGTTTTAAAGATGTAGTGCTGATTAATGCTGCCTGGGGGCTGGGTGAAAATATTGTACAGGGTGCAGTAAACCCGGATGAGTTTTATGTGTATAAAAATACACTCACTGAAAATCGCAGGCCAATCATTCGCAGGCAGCTGGGTGAAAAAGCCATCAAGATGATTTATAGCCATGACACAACTGCGGGCTTGTCTACTCGTAATGTGGAAGTCTCCTATGAGGATCAGCGACGTTACTGCATCGATGATGATGACGTATTGCAGTTAGCGCATTATGCAGTGAGTATTGAGAAACATTATGGTCGCCCCATGGATATCGAGTGGGCCAAGGACGGTGAAACTGGTGAACTGTTTATTCTTCAGGCGAGGCCTGAAACCGTACAGTCAGAAGAAAAACAAAGTTACCAGCTGCATTACAAAATTGAGCAGAAGGGTAAACCTTCACCCCTGGTGGTTGGAAAAAGTGTTGGCCGCAGAATAGCATCGGGTAAAGCATGTGTTATAGCAGATGCCAGTGATATGCAGCGACTTCAACCGGGTGATGTGCTTATAACCGATATTACAGATCCGGACTGGGAACCCATAATGAAAATCGCATCGGCAATTATTACTAACCGAGGAGGACGCACCTGCCATGCTGCAATAATTGCCAGGGAGCTGGGTATTCCTGCCATTGTGGGCTGTGGTGATGCAACCAGTCATGTGAGAAGTGGTGAAGATGTGACCGTTTCCTGTGCGGAAGGAGATACCGGATATGTCTACCCGGGTGTTGTTCCCTTTGATGAAATTAAACTGGATGTGTCGTCATTAGCGAAACCGAAAACACGCATTATGCTGAATCTCGCAAATCCTGAAGTGGCTTTTGAGACATCTGCTTTACCCGTAGAAGGTGTAGGCCTTGCACGACTTGAATTCATCATTAATAACAGTATTCGTATTCATCCACGTGCCTTACTGGAATTTGAAAACCTGCCCACTGATATGCAGTTCATTGTAAATGAAATGATTGCTGGCTATGCAAATCCTCGCGAGTTTTATGTCAAAAAACTTGCGGAAGGTGTAGCGATGATTGCGGCGGCATTTTATCCGCGGCAGGTGATTGTAAGAATGTCGGATTTCAAATCGAATGAATATGCATCACTCATCGGTGGTGAGCTATTTGAGCCGCATGAAGAAAATCCTATGATCGGATTCCGTGGTGCCTATCGTTATCCATCCGAACAGTTCAGGGACTGTTTTCAGATGGAATGCGAAGCCATAAAACTGGTTCGTGAAGAAAAGGGTCTGGATAATGTCGATATCATGATACCTTTCGTACGTAGTGTTGATGAAGCCAAAGGAACGCTGGATTTACTTGAAGGTTTCCAGCTTAAACGAGGTGAGAATAATTTAAAAATTTACCTGATGTGCGAAATTCCAGCCAATGCACTACTGGCAAAACAGTTTCTGCAGTATTTCGACGGTTTTTCCATTGGTTCGAACGATCTCACCCAGTTAACCCTGGGCGTTGATCGTGATTCTGGTTTAATAACCGGTTTTGATGAACGAAATGAGGCGGTTAAGGTAATGATGAAAATGGCTATAGATGCATGTAATGCAGAAAATAAATACGTCGGCATTTGCGGTCAGGCACCATCTGATTTTCCAGAAATCACACGCTGGCTGGTAGAGCAGGGTATATCATCAATTTCACTGAACCCGGACAGTGTTATTGATATGACACGTGAAGTGTTGAGTATTGAAGAATAATCCATATAGAAAAATTTGAATGATGTAGTAAGCATTAATTCGGTGATATCGTTAGATAAAGTTATATTATATGTGGTTATGAAAACATTGGATCATGCAACGTATGTTGTTTTTTCTATAAATCCCAGGTGTTCTTAACATTTTTACTGAAAATATAATGAACGATTCAATATATAAAAAAGCACCCAAGGGGATAAATCTAGATCTGGATTCGTTAAAGGTCGCATCAGTACAGAAAGTTCCTTTTACTTATGTCGTCGTAAAAAATTTTATTCAACCTGATATCCAGGAACTGCTGCGTGAACAATTTCCATTGGTGAGTATTGGAGGGAGTATGCCACTTCCAATAAAGAATATAGAACGGCCAATTTTCATGCAGGTACTTGAAGGGTTGAAAACTCCTGAGTTCAGGAGTCTAGTTGAGGAAAAGCTTGGTGTGTCACTCGAAGGTACAGATTTTGAGGTTACTACCAGAAGTCATGCTAGACCCGGCGACGGTTACATTCACCCTGACTCCCGATCTAAAGTGGTTTCCGGGTTGATATATATGGAGAAAGACTGGCCGCACGGCTCAAAGGGGGCGTTACGTATGTTGAACTCTGCGACTGACGTTAATGATTATGCAACAGAAATAACACCCAGAGATGGCACGCTGTTATTATTTCGTAGATCAGAAAACTCATTTCACGGGTATCAGGATAATTTTGATGCGCCTGTTATTCTACGTCGTACGATTCAGTTCAACTGGTATTATCAAAATAGATTAAAAGCCTTTCAGCGAGTCACTCGATTAACGCTTAAACGGCTTGAGGCATCTGTGGCGTTACTAAGGCGCTCATAAATTGAGCTATATGAAAGTGCAGAGCATACAATTTCGAGGTGTTAATTAATAAAATAACCAGAGTCAATCGTCGTTACCGTAATGATTTTTTCTATAAGTAGAAAAAGCTACTACAAAATTATGTAAATAGGATGTTTCACAATAGTGACTTTCAGATACTGGTTAATTAAAGAACGCGAAGGGATTATATTTAACCGCTTTGATGAGCAGTAGGAGGTTTGCTCTGGTCCCTGATAGTATTTATTTTTAAATAGGTATACTGTCCCCTTATTTACTACGCTTACGCAGTTCAAAATAAATAATAAATAGCAGTGTCATCGGTATTGCGAAGCCGATAAAAAATCCTGAAAGGTTAAGAAATCGTTCAAAGCCGCTGCTTTCTCCTGTAAAGCCTTTCCACAGCATCCAGCTAATCGGGATGATGGTGAAAAGAACCGTAGGCAACATAAACCAGAACGTGCTTGCTCCATTTGCTTTTGCAAGTCTAACCGAGAAGAAGGATACGCCTGCTACGATAGCAGCTGTAATGATTCCCCAGCCCCAGCCGAAGATGTCCGAGATAATGCTGCCAACCTGGTAAACCAGTAGTAGACCAATGGTAATGGCTATAAGTAGCCTGAGTGTTTTATCTGACATGTGGTGGCCTCTGTAAGTAGAGAGGGTATGAATCATTGGATCTCTAATATCTTACTGCTTAGCAAGCTAACCGTTCAACAGGAAACCTTCTACATGTTCGAGGTCTTCAGGTGTACCAAACAGCACCAGTACATCCCCCGGTTTGAGTAGTTTGTCAGAATTAGGAGGTACTACTTTTGTATCATCACTTCTATTTTTATGTAGCGTAACGCCTTTGCTTTCCAGCTTGAGCTCCTGCAGATTTTTACCAATGGCGTATGCACCTTCCTGCAGGGTCAGGCTTGTCAGTCGTTTACGTATTTCATCGGGCATTTCCAGACCATCATTTTCATCGTCTGCGCGGAAAAATTCACGCATATTGACGTACTGGTTATTACGCATCTGTTGTACACGACGCACAATTTTTGCCATCGGTATGCCCAGAATAGAGAGCACATGTGAGGCCATCATCAGGCTGGACTCCAGCGTTTCGGGTATGACTTCTGTGGCACCGGCTTCGGTGAGTTGTGTGTAATGACTATCATCCTGTGTGCGCACCAGTACAGGGACTTTCGGGTTGAGCGTCTTGACCTGGTCGAGGGTTTTTTCAACGGTACCGATATTGTCATGGCAAATCACTACAATGGAAGCACGTTCGATGCCGGCAGCTAGAAGAATTTCACGGTGTGTGGTATCTCCAAAGGCAACTTTATAACCTGCCTTGGTAGCATTCTTTATGAGCTCAACATTGTAATCGAGCGCATAGTAGGTGAAGCCTTCTGACTCTATGATTTGCGCGATGTTCTGTCCGATACGGCCAAAGCCACAGATCACTACATGCCCATTCAGTTTTTCTGCACTGGATATTATTGCTTCTTCTATCATCTCGCGATTTTGCAGGTAACTGCCCGTGAGCTTTTTTGCCAGCAGTCCGTTGTACTTCACCAGGAAAGGTGTTGCGATCATGGTGAGGATGACAGTGGTCAGCAATAATTGTGATTCGTAGGGCGGTAGAATATTAAAACTGACGGCCAGAGCCATTATTGCAAAACCGAATTCTCCACATTGCCCAAGTACGATACCAGTGCGAAATGCCACGCCTGTCGTGGCACCTATAATGCGCTGGCTAAGCATCATAATGATGGCCGTTTTACCAATGATCACAGCCAGTGCGAGTAATATTGCCCAGTGAATAATGTCCAGCAGGCTACGAACATCGAGCATCATGCCTACGGTGATAAAAAATAGCCCTAGCAATATATCTCGAAATGGACGGATGTCACTTTCAATCTGATGCTTGAATTCAGTTTCGCTCAACATCATGCCGGCCAGGAAAGTGCCCAATGCCATTGACAGGCCGGCAAAGTCAGTAGCCCAGGCTGAGAGCAGTGCAATCAACAGAACAGCCAGGGTAAACAGTTCGGCTGAATGGGCAGAGGCAATTTCATGAAACAGCGGGCGTAGTAACCAGCGGCCAATGGCCAGCATAATAACAGTCACACCAACACCCATTGCTAAACTATATGAAAGCTCCAGTACGAAGGAGGTTTCAGTATTGAATGAAATTGCCGGGATGATGATCAGCATAGGCACAACAGCCACGTCCTGGAATAACAGTATTGCTATGGATGCATGACCATGACGTGAGTCGGTTTCGAGTTGTTCGCCCAGCTGTTTAATGACAATGGCTGTTGAGGAGAGCGCGAGTACGCAGCCAATAACAAATGCGCTTTCCCTGGATGCGCCGAGTAGCCAGGCACTGAGGGCTGCGATAAAGAGGGTAATTGAAACCTGTGCGCTACCCAGGCCAATCACTGCGCGTCGATTGGAAATAAGTTTGTTGAGTGAAAACTCCAGTCCCAGGCTAAAGAGTAGAAAGGCTATGCCTACTTCTGCGAGGAAATGAAGGGTATCCGAGTTCTGTACCAGGCCAGATGCGTGTGGTCCCAAAAAGATGCCAACGGTCAGGTAGGCAAGTATAGCGGGTAATTTAATGCGTCGGAATAAGGCTACCGCAATGACAGAAATTGCTAGAAGGATAATGGTGTCGCTTAGGGCGTCGTGCATAAACTTCCGGGAGTCGGTATTGATCTAAAGATGAGTGTAGCAGTAAAGAATTGTCAGTGTGATGGTTTACAGTCATTCACGGTGGCGGGGAGAGAGTGTTGCTAATTGCCACTTTTACGCTTGAGGTCAGATCGTTGTTTTTTTACGCTCTGTCGCCTGTCTTTGCTGACACTGGGGTATTTAGAACGCAGCTGGTGAGCTAGATTGATTTCTGTGGTATCACAACAGGGGACAGAGCTCAAACAGCGGAGGTCTGTCCCCGATGGCGGGATAGCAGTAAGTGGGGTCTGTCCCAGATGG
>JBFHVK010000093.1:0-9691 GCA_041589615.1 Gammaproteobacteria bacterium
AGTGCAGGTAATCATCTGCCGGTTATTGTGCTAACCGCACGCGATGCCTGGCATGAACGTGTCGATGGTTTTAAGGCAGGTGCAGACGACTATCTGGGTAAACCGTTTCATGTAGAAGAACTACTGGCGCGACTCACCGCATTGCTGCATCGTTCGAGCCATAAACCCGGTGGACAGTTAAGTGTTGGCGATATAACACTGGATGAAAAGCAGCAGTGTGTTATTACAGGTGATGGAAGCTGTCACGCCTTAACCGGTATCGAGTTTCGCCTGCTACGTTATTTCCTGTTAAATGCTGGTCATGTGTTATCAAAAACACAACTCACTGACCATGTGTACGATGATGACTCAGAAAAAGACAGTAACGTTATCGAAGTATATGTACGACGGCTACGCCAGCTGCTGGGTAAGGAGTATATCGAAACCCGACGCGGGCAGGGTTATATTTTCAGGGATAACGCATGATGCACTCATTACAGTCGCGACTTAGCAGTGGCCTATTACTCAGCCTGATTGTCACCTTTGCATTGCTAACACTACTGATGAGCATTAGTCTGCGTGTTGTTACCGATGACTATGTTGCCTCACGCCTGCAACATGATAGCGAAACATTATTAGGTGCTCTGCAGTTTAATCAGCTGGGCAAATTAGAGATATCACCTGAACGCATCGACCAGGTTTATAGCCTGCCATATTCCGGGCACTACTATATTATTTATAGTGAATCTGAGACGCATTATTCGCGTTCGTTATGGGATTATCCGTTAGAGAAAGTTGTTCTCGATAGTGGTCAGCAACAACGTTCGATTCAGACGGGGCCTGAGCAACAGATACTACTGGTGCTCTCCAGTGCATATACTCTTCAGGGTAAAAAACTAGGTATATCTATAGCGGAAGACCTGAACCCGATACGAAAAAATATAGATCAGTTTATCTATGTCTTTATAAGTATTGCAGGTGTTATTCTGCTGACTCTTATCGTGCTACAGATAGCTATACTACGTCGTAGCCTGAAGCCCCTGCAGGACATACATAATGAACTTGGAGAACTTGAGCAGGGAAAAATCGAACGATTAAATACTGATGTTCCCGTTGAACTTGAGCCGCTGATAAATCAGGTGAATCAATTACTGACCTTGATGCAGCAGCGCCTTAAACGATCTCGCGATGGCCTGAGTGATCTGGCGCATGCTGTTAAAAAGCCACTTACGGTGATTAAACAGCAAATCAATAGAAATAATATCCCTGAAAGTGCCAGGCAGGAATTAATGAGCCAGACGGATGAAATTGTTAGGTTAAGTGATCGCATTCTAAAACGAGCCAGACTGGCGGGCCATAGCCATAGTGGTAGTCATTTTTTATTTAAAGAAGATCTCAGCGCACTGGCTGATACACTGGCAATGATGTATCCCGACAATGTTATTGAACTGGAACGACAGATACCTGTTGATATACAGTGCAGCATCGACAGGGAAGACATGATGGAGCTACTGGGTAACCTGCTAGACAATGCGTTTAAATGGGCAAAAAGCAGAGTACGCATCAGCGTTACCAGTAATGAACAGATGCATATCACGGTAGAGGATGATGGCAACGGTATAGAGCCTGGTCGTCTGCATGAGTTATCTCAAAGAGGTGCACGCCTGGATGAAAGTATAGAAGGCCATGGTTTCGGGCTGGCGATAGCCCGGGATACAGTTGAAGAATACCAGGGCGAAATCAGGTTTAGTGCATCCGGTGAGTTGGGAGGTTTCAGGGTTGATGTGGTAATTCCGAAGAAATAAAAATCGCTAGCATGCGATTGCAGTTATATTAAATCTAAACTTTACCATAGATACGTTAGTTACAAATATTATAGATTCACTAGAGTGTCATTCTTATTTATAATTCATAATACGTTCAATTAATTTCTCATTTTCTCTTGCTCTATCTTTATTCGGGTCCTCAATAGATTTCACTGTGTCGATTGATGAGATATAGGTTTCAGGAAAACACAGGTACTCCGCACCCAGAATAACCAGCTTCTTATACCAGTGGTATGGGCTGAGATCTTCAGCTATATGTGATGGCTGAGCAAGATAGGTGAAACAGGTAATATCTGTTTTATTACAGGAAAGAGTAATTTGTTTATCTGTATATCCATAACCCTTGCCTTCAAACTTATCCAGAAATGCCTTATGTTCAGGCTTTATCTTATAGATCGCACCGTAAGTTAAAGCGGACTCCAGTGTATACATATTACATTTACTAGAGCCATCATTGCTTCGCTTATGAAAGGTGAGAGCATGATTTGTGTGAGTGCTAACTCCAATCAGCTCTGCTGATGGAACGCGCTCCATTAGTCGTACGGGGTGTAGATTTGAGCCGTATGCGAAATAGTAAATCATATGGTCAATTCATTAAATTAAGCGGACAAGATGTAAGTGTATATCAACTTGTAAAAAACAGAGAAAGTATATGTGGTTGAAAGGAGAAATGTAAATTATATATTATGTGCGAATATCGGATCTAATAAATTGTTTTTAAAAATGATAATTATTTTAATGGAAATAATTCTATAAATATCCTTTACTTGATATCGAGACAGAATCTATTGGAAGAATTCAGGAGTCCAGCGTATGATGGATAATCGCAGATATTTACATTCATAAAAAGTGACTTTCAGAACTGGAAATTCTTCTGGTCAGCCTTCCGGTTATATAAATATGCACTTTGGTAGCCTTTTAGTAACCCATCATTAGTTAACATAGTACGGAAAATCAACGTAAATGAGTGCGTCTGCGGTGTCTATACGGTGCCAGAATGAAACTTAATGGCCAAGGCTACCAATATCCAGTTTTCAGAGTTTAGAAGTTTTTCATGGGCCGTAGAGTAAACTACTCGAGATACTCTATCACCGCTTTTCATATATTTGATTAAAACTGATGGGTATGGATCATTAACGGTTATGGCTGTCTAATCTTTACTTAATGTTGATATGTCTCCTCCTGGCTTCCCAAAAGCAGTTGTTTTTGTTCTTTATTAACCTTTAGACTAACGACAGGTTAGTGGATGACACTGAAGTAGGTATTTTCAGGTAAAGTAAAAAGACAGCACTAAATTTAATGGGATTTTTCGTTCATTGAAATTTATTGGAGGATAAGTTCACTATTGTTCATTAGTGGATATCTTTTCCTGTTGTTTTAATGATAGCTTTCTTGAAAGCAACCAGGCAAAAATTCTGATAAATTACTGTTATATACAGTGGCGAATTTCTCTAGGTTATTAAATTTTTAATATCTAATGGAGTGCTACCCTTGATAACAGGTTCTTATACAGTAAACAAGATCTGTTACCATATTTTAAATCTTCCAGTTAAGCGTTGGCATCTCTTTCACCGTACCAAGGCGTGATAACAGGCTGGATTGTAACCAGTCTTCAAGGTGACGGGTAAGTTTTGGATCGCCAGCTACGCTAATATCCCCTGCATTAACACATTGATTAAATTTTTTTTGACAGGTCCACACTGCGGTCATGGTTGCCAGTGGACTCTTGATAATAATATCGATTTCATAACCAGGGTCGTCAAGGCATAAGTCAATGTCATTATTTTCAGAAACCAGCCACCAGTCACGCGCACCTTTAGGTGCATCGGGATATTCAAACTGAACCACAATGCGCCGGACAGGAAATTTTGAAGAATCAATACTACGGCGCATATCCCACATGAGCAGGCTTGCATCAAGATCGTCCAGTTCCAGCTTTGTTCTTGCCCAGCGGTGTCCCCAGGAGCCCATAAGCTCAACGATAGGGCGAAGCTCCTGCCCTGACTGGGTCAGATGATAGGTATTGTTTTCATCTCGAGTTATCACACCGGCATTGATGAGTTGCTTGAGTCGAGTAGATAACAGGGTAGGTGACATCAGAGGCACGCCCTTCTGTAATTCACTAAAGCGAGTGCTACCGGCAATCAGTTCCCGTGCAACCAGCAGTGTCCAGCGCTCACAGAGTAATTGAGTGGCTTGTGCAAGAGGGCAGAATTGACCGTAAGCTTTCATATTAATAATTCCTTATATTTGATTGAGGTCATAGGCTGATTACTACAGAATCTGTACTTCTCGTCAAGTTTCTACAATGTTACATTCGCCTGAGTTGATAACCAATATCTATCTAATAACAAATTAAATGGAATAAGGAGAAAATCGATGAGTGAATCACTTTATGTAAGGCTCGGTGAAACAAAGGGCATAACACAAATTGCCAATGATATAGTAGATAACCACCTGCAAAATCCGGCAATTTCCAAACGCTTTGCAGATGCCGATGTGGCTGCACTAAAAAATGCAGCTGCTACCATGTTTATAACCGGCACAGGCGGCCCGGAAGTGTACAAGGGGAAAGACATGATATCTGCTCATAAAGGCATGAATATTTCTCATGCTGAATTTATGGCAGTATTAGATGACGCACTCAACGCATTGGAAAAAAACAATGTGCAACAGCGAGAGCAGGAAGAGGTTCTATTTATTTTATATAGTATGCGACTGGAAGTGATGATGCAGTAATAATTAGGTTCAGGGCATCAATTTTTCTAATTATTATGAATAATGATGTTCTGAACTTATTGATTCTTATTTATTGGGCGTATTAAATAAACAGGCCAGGATAATAGAATACGTAAGTATTATTAATAACAGAGTAATATAATTATTTTCTACTTGTGCGTTTATATATTTTATATTGAATCAATAGTAGTTTATCGTTGATGTATATTGTAAATATGAAACAATATCATGGGTAGCCGGCCTGGTATGGCCTGTGTATTTTACCGACTGGTCATGATACTAACCATTCATAAGTGAGATATTGAGATGGTAGTAGCTCAAGATGCTTGCTTTTATCGATGGGTATTTTAACGCCTGGCTTTATCTTCCACTGATGAATATAGTCACATCCTGGTAGGTAATCTGGATGGCTATGTGCAGGATTGTATGCTAATCCTCCTGGATATTTTGCTGTAAGTTCGTATTCATATTCATGAATTAGAGGGAGTCTAGAGAAGCGGTAAATTCGTGCTCCAGATAATAAATAGTTCTTCGGTAGGCCGAGATTTACCTCGATCTGTTTAGGTGTGTTTCTTATCAAATAGCGCCCCAGGGTAATGTAACCTCCTAAGTGTGTAGCATCAACGTCAAGTGGAAGAACTTTAACTATACAGTTAGGTCCTCGTAATGACCAATTCTCTTTCTTTTTTGCCTCAGCGATTTCTTGTTTGTAATCCTGCATGTTTTATACCTGCTCATAATTTTTATAAGATTAGGGTGAGCTCGAGCGTAATATCAAGATAATTATAAGTTTTCAGGGTATTAATTATATTTAATATTCCAGAAATCTATTGAGCCTTTGCATTCATTAGCATTTGAGCACAAAGCTGCATAGGCAAAAGCTCGATTGTATTTAGATGCATATTTGTAATACAAAGCAGCTTTATAGGAGTTGCTTTTTAGTTTCTTATTGCCCATTATCTTATAGATAGTGCCCATGGTTGCATAGACGGAATCGGTGCAAGGTTCCTTACCAATTTTATCGAACTCTTCGATAGCTTTTAATGCATTAAGTGCCTTCTTGTATTTTTTGGATTTATAGAGCTTATTCCCTTTAGAGAGAATATCGCAACTGACATTGGCGTAAGTGGTAGATGGCAAAATAAAGCACATAATTAGTAGCAAGAATCTGGTTTTCATCGTACATCTCCATTGTTTTATAAAATAGATGAGTTCAAAGCTGGGGGCGTTCCAAGAGTAAGTTACTGTTCAGTTTGAACTGATCGTTATGTTTTTGTGATTTTTCCGCAACTATTACATTTAATTGCATGATTGTAAAAGAAGAGTGGGAATCCTAGCAATAGAAAAACAAGAAAAGCTGGCTTTTTGCCAATGGTGTACGCTTCTATGTCAGTGCTGCCGCATGAAGGGCATGTGGTTTCTACGGCTTCTGTTGCCTGGTTGACGTTTTCACTAAAATCTTGTGAGATGAGTTCCTTGGCTTCAACTGCATACTCTTCTGGAACTAATAACCTGACACCACCTAGTGCGTTTGAATATAGCCATTGCATATTAATAGTGTACTCATCTGTTATGAATGCAGGGATATTAGCAGCATCAAGACTGGCTTTAGCTATATGAGCTTCATGTGGATAAGAGAAAGAAGCTATTTGTATAAGATTATCAGATATCATAATTTAATAAGCATAACGATTAGCATAAGAGGCAGGAAAAGCAGGGGTTTTATCCGCCCAGGGGTGGGCAAAGCGAACGAATTGTTATGCTTGCTAGATGGTGCATGATAATTATTGATTTTTAAAGTTTGGGTTTTCGACAAAACTACCCTCAATGATATTTCCATCTTTATCTACTTTCCAGGCGCCAGTAATTGCATCAGGTGGTACTTTTTCATCAGGTTTAAAACTTCCTTCAATTGCATAAAGCCAACCATTTGGATGTTTTTTTGCTTCTTTAATCATATCAGCTGAGGGCTTTTTATATTTTAAATCGGAAGCAATGACGTAACTCGAAGTGCTGATAAGAGCTAAAAATATACTCAATAGTGTTTTCATGTTATTTCCATTTAACAGTAAAATAGGTGGTAGTCCATATTTCAGATAAACGCGACTTTCGTAAAGTATGTTTGAAGTGGCCGTGTTTTATTCATAATGATTCTTTTAGATCATGGTATTATCCATTTTATAAACCATATCATCTGATTTACAAAACGACAACTTATAAATCTGTAAGCGATCCTGGCCTAATCAGGTATGCTAAATCCTCTAAGCCCTTGCAGTCCACCGCCATGTATTGCCAGTATTTTGGCTCCGGTTTTGAATTGATCACGGCTAATCATATCCATAATCCCAAACAACATTTTTGCACTATAAACTGGTTCCAGTTGTATCGTGTGCTGCTGTTTAAACTGCTGAATAAAATCTATTAGTTCTGTTGTGTTTTTCGCAAAGCCGCCAAAGTGATAATCATGAATTAGCTGCCAGCTACTTTTTGTGTCTGGCAATTTGTGTAACTGGGCTTCGATTTCTTCCTGCAGGTTAGGGTTTTTCATTACTGCAAAACCCATGATGCAGGTGCCGGGGTTTTTATTATGTGAAATGAGTGATGACAGCATCGTACCACTGCCGCTTTCACAACAGATGTAATCGTAAGTATCTTCCAGTTCATCGAGCAGCTCTGCGCAGCCTTGAATGCCTGCGGCATTGTTACCGCCTTCAGGGACAATATAGATATCTCCGTATTTTTCTTTCAGTTGTTGTAAAAAATTGTCGTTAGTTTTTTCACGGTAGGCTTTACGGCTAATGTATTCGAGTTGCATGCCGCAGTTCTGCATATCTGTCAGACAGGGGTTCAGGGGTGAGGGGGCTTCACCTCTTATTATTCCGATACTGTTTAGTTCGCATAGCTGGCTTGCAGCAGCGAGGGCATGCAGGTGGTTCGACCAGGCGCCGCCAAAACTCAGTACGCTGTGATGGCCTGTGTCAATTGCATGCTGTAGATTGTATTTAAGCTTGCGCCACTTGTTGCCCTGAATAACCGGGTGAATCAGTTCATCTCGTTTTATAAATAACTGAATCCGTTTTTCATCTAGCAGTGGGCTGTGTATTTGTGTAACGGGTGATGGAAGTTCTAGTTGCTGCAGAAGTGCAGCTGAAAGTGTATTGCCATGAGGCATGGCGAGTGGGATTTACTGATCAGTGGTGACCTTACTTGGCCACCACATGAATTACGGAAGATCGTTCGAAGTAGACAATACGATCATCATATACCCAGCGTGAAATCGGTGGCTGGCCGACTGCGGGAATAATTTCTGTGGGGCGACCCAGTTCGTTTTCAACTTTCAGTGTGCTCATGCCACGTCTTGGGAATTCGAGAATTCTCACACCGATGGCTTCGGCCTGCTGGCTCTGCTCCATGGGTACCTCACGCATTTTCATGACATCGCCCGTCTGCTCGGTGACTACGACCGTCTCGCTGGCATCAGTGGCATCATCTGCTGGCATGGCATCATCCATAGCGGCAGGGCGGCCATTTTCATCGCCTTCATCCAGTGCCTCAGGCATCATTTCTGGCATGGCATCAGGTAATGCTTCAGTGGCTGCATCGCCCTCTTCTTCGGCCCACGGGGGCTGTGCCCAGCTGGAGACGCTGAAAAGAACCATACATAAAAGGCTGGCTGTTTTAAGTGTGAATTTGCTCATCGCGCTATGCCATTTTGTTGTTTTTAGTGATTTCAGTTAATGATTCTAGCCTTTTTCTATAAAAAATACAGGTGCTTAGAGGCAAAATTTAATAAAAAGCTTTATCGTGGGAAGCCAAATAGCTCTTTTAGGCACTCAATAACTCTGTGATGTTCAGGCCGTGTAGTCCCTCGCCTGTAATGCCACCATGCCGATAATGCCCAGCAGGAACCCTCCATAACCCCCTATGGCATACGCCATTCCATAAGGTGTGTTCGAGGCGAAGTGGGTGATGAGGGGCATCAGTGCAGAACCACTGCCAGTTAATACGCATAACCGGGTTACCAGGCGCTTCAGTCCCTGTTTGTCTTTTACTTTCGCGGCGGTATGTTCGTTGTAGCCGGCGATGAGTTCCAGTCGGCCCTTAATGCCAATGAAATAGGCAAATACAAACAGTAAAACGGCTATGCCTTCCATGACGATAATTTCAATCAGTTTGGCTGCCATGTCTAAGGTGTCCTCTAAGGGTAACTGCCTGAGCAGTTTATTGTATCCGGTGAGGGGTGGCTAGTCAGGCGCTATAGATGCAGGTTTTCACTGGCCTGCAGCAGGGCAAACTGTTCGCGTAATTCAAGAATATGCTGTTCCCAGTAATTATTGGTATTAAACCAGGGAAAGCCCATGGGGAAGGCAGGATCCTGCCAGCGGCGCGCCAGCCAGGCGGCATAGTGCATCAGGCGCATACAACGCAGCGGTTCGATGAGCTGCAGTTCGGAATTATCCAGCTCGGCAAATTCGAAATAGCCATCGAGTACATGGTTGAGTTGTTGTTGCTGTTCCTGGCTATTGCCACTCAGCAGCATCCACATATCCTGAATCGCCGGGCCCATGCGGCTGTCATCGAAATCAACAAAGTGTGGGCCGTCGTCGGTCCAGAGGATATTGCCTGTATGGCAGTCACCGTGCAGGCGAATGCTCTTAAACGGGCTTTCCGTGTAGCGTTGCTGCAGCAATGGCAGGATGTCTTCCACCAGGCTCTGGTAGGCTTCTTTCAGGTATTCTGGAATGAAATCATGTTGCAGCAGGTAATCTGCACTGTCGCGTGCATAGTGTTGCAGAGAAATTTCAGGACGGTGCTCGAATTTTACATTACCTGCAGCGAGGTGGATGCGGCCCAGGAAACGGCCAATCCATTCCAGGTGCTGTGGATTATCCAGCTCGGCACATCGGCCTCCACGTTGAGGGTAAAGAGCAAAGCGGAAGCCCTGATAATGATGCAGGGTGTGTTGCTTAAAGCCGAGGGGGGCTACTACCGGTATTTCAAGCTCGGCCAGTTGCTGGGTAAAACGGTGTTCTTCGATGATCTGTTCATCGCTCCAGCGATTGGGGCGATAATATTTTCCGATGATCTTGAAATGACCATGCAGGGCATCTTCAAGACCAATCTGGTAGACCCGGTTCTCATAGGAG
>JBFHVK010000094.1:0-9683 GCA_041589615.1 Gammaproteobacteria bacterium
AGAAAGGTTCAGGGAACTGTCAAAGTCCCGATCTGGAGTAGTGGTTTTACCTGGTATGAATTATGCGGTGCTATGCTAATGTTTAACCAGGATGATTATAATAATATCGATAATGATGCTATATGCAATCAACTTGGTGAGCATGACATCAGGTAGATGTATCCCTCTATTTATATACTATACTTGACACTTTTTAGTGTATAAAAACAATTGACGACGCATTACCTGTAAGATTTATTCCATAGAATTTTAACGTTCATGTTAAAAAATATCTTATTTGACCTGATTTAAATCTAACACTATAACAGTAGCCCGGATGTATATAGCTAAAATGTAAAGGGCTAGGTTATGAGGTGTCTTGTTAGATGTAGTGTCTTTATTTTAATTATTAGTAGTGTTTTCTTCCAACAGGTCAGTGCAGAACTAATATTAACTGCACCTCCTAGAGAATCGAGGGATCAGGGGATTGAATTGTATGGGCCTCTGGCAGATCACTTGACTAAGTTATTAGGTAATAAAGTCATCTATCGGCATCCGCGTGACTGGCTACGCTACCAGAGAGATATAAGGCGAGATGAATTTGATATTGTTTTTGATGGGCCACATTTTGTTTCTTGGAGAATTCTTCACCGTTCGCATACTGTACTGGCTAAATTACCAGGTAAGCTCGATTTTTACTTTATCACACATGCTAATAGTGAAATAAATAAACCGAAAGACCTGGTTTTGAGAAAAGTATGTAGTATTCCACCTCCGAATCTAACCTCACTTGTACTCCTGAATGTATTAAATAGCCCAATCAGGGAACCAATTATTGAAAGTGTAACTGGAGGAATGCCCGCAGTTATTCGTAAACTGAGTTCACGCGAGTGTGATGCGGGGGTAGTGCGTAAGAGCTTTTTTGATAAAAAACTGAGCAAGGAAAAGCGTAGTCAGTTCAAGGTCATCTATTCTAGTCATGCCATACCTAATCAGGCCATAACGGCTAGTCAACGTGTCAAGTCAGTTGATATAGACAAAATCATCAAATCAATTACTGAAGGTGATGGTGTAGACGTGACAAATAATATTATAAAACGATTTGCCGGAAGTAAAGTCAGTTCATTCGTAGCGGCAGATAAAAAGGACTTTGAAGGGCAAAACCAGTTGCTTGAAGGTGTTGTTCTGGGGTGGTAGTAACATTTCATGGTTTGACCTATTAATATGTATCATCAAATATGATAAGTATAAATCAGTGTATTTGATGATTATGCCTAATGTATCTAGTTAATCATCTGTACATGAAATCTAATTCTCTGCCATATTCACTTCGTTTTTAATCACATATATATACTCATAGTCTATTTAATATTCCAAATAGTGCTTATATGGAATGACCATATATCTACAATATTCTTCAAGAGAATCGTAACAAATATGAATACTTGCTGTCAGTCTTTGAAGTAATGTATATAAATCAGAATCAAGCCTGGTGCTTTCGCTCTGTGACTGAAGTTACAGAGTGATAATCTAATATTCAAGATTGTTAAGAATCGTTAAATGATTCGAATGGCTATTGAGTCGGGATGTTTAAATCAATATTCTACATGCGTTTTTCATAGTGTGACTATAAATTATTTTACTGACTACCGTAGAGATTGAAATGAATATCATAAAAGATATGTTTGAAAGCCGGAATTCTGAATTGATTAACAATTTGGCTGAAGCGGGGTTTGATCCTCGTCAGGCTGAGGAATTCTTACCTAAGGCTGCGGCCAGTATATCTGAGACTATAGATAGTGCCGGAATCGATACCGTGTTTCAATCATTTGTCTCAGGGAATTTAACAGAATTTCTTAATTATATAGATGTTGATGGTATTTCTGAAAATCTTGACATGTCAAAAGATCAGGTATTAGCAGGTGTTAATGCTATCTGGCCAACGGTTAGTAAATTTATAGATAGTGATGAAGCAGGTGCACAGTTAACCGCAGCAACAATGTTTAGTGGGTTAGCAGGTGTTGCAAGAAAGATATTTAAATAAAGAAAGATTATTGAAATTACAGGAGTGAAACCAATGACTAAAAATGTTAAAGATATTGAAGGTGTAGGCCCAAAATATGCAGAGATACTATCTGCTAATGGTATTAAAACGGTAAGCCATTTGCTTGAGGCAGGAGCAAGCAGGAAAGGGCGGTCTGATCTGGCTAATCAAGCGTCAATTAGTGAATCAAAAATCCTGAAATGGGTCAATATGTGTGATTTATTCAGAATTAAAGGTGTGGCAGGTCAATATGCCGAACTTCTAGAAGCGTCTGGAGTTGATACAGTAAGAGAGTTGAAAAACAGAAATTCAGAGAATCTGACAGAGAAAATGCAGCAGGTTAATAAAGAAAAGAAACTCTGCAAAGTATCTCCAGGTTTAAAGTCAGTTAGTAACTGGATTGAACAGGCAAAACAATTACCCCCCAAAGTAAATTATTAAATAAAATTTAAAAATGTTTATGGAGAAAAAAATGATGAATGATTTCATTGAAAGTATAACTAGTTCACTGGGTCCTGCCGCTTCAGGAACTATAGGTCATGCGCTGGTAGGTTTGATTATCCTCGTAGTTGGCTTATTCGTTGTAAAAATAACCTCATCTATAGTAGAGAAGATGCTTCGTAAAGTTGGATTTCTTTATAATGTTAATGCAGATGGTTCTACTACAGATCTCGCTTCACCTATCTCATCCTTATTTAAAGCTGTATTGACTATATTTTTGTTGATGGTAGTGCTTCAATACTTCGGTTTGACAGATGTTCTCGTACCACTTAAAGATATGGTAACAGAGCTTGCAGGTGCTATACCAAATGTTATCGGGGCAGGCATTATAGTCTATGCAGGCTGGATAATAGCAAAAATAATTTCTGAGTTTGTTGGTATTGGATTATCAAAGTTTGATGAGAAAATATCTGAAAAAACAGGTAAAGACGATATCAAATTATCTGGCTTTGGTAGTGCATTTGTAAAAGTAGCAATATTACTACCAATTATAGTATCTGCTCTTGGTGTATTAAATATTCCAGCTATTTCGGACCCAGCATCAGCAATGATCGAGAAACTAATGGCTGCAGTACCAAATATCATTGGTGCAGGTATTATACTGCTGGTTGCTTATCTGGTTACAAAGTTTGTAATTAGTATGTTAAGTGGTTTATTGCAGGGCATGCAGGTTAATGATTTGCCAGAAAAAATGGGAATGACAGGTATATTTACGGAATCATTTACCCTGATAAAGCTTATTGGTGTAAGCATTATGTTTTTTGCTATGCTATCCGCTTCAACTGCAGCGATCAATGTGCTGGGGATTGAAGTTATATCATCTATATTTGCAAAAGTTATTGAATTTGGTGGTGGTCTACTGATAGGTAGTGTGATACTGGTGATTGGTAACTTCCTGAGTATGCTGGCATTTAACAAGCTGTCCTCTGGCAGTGGTTCAGGTATTGCTAATATTGCGAGATATGCAATTCTTGGCCTTGTACTGGCTATGGGGTTAAAAGCAATGGGCCTTGCAGATCATATCGTCAATATGGCGTTTGGTTTTACTATTGGTAGTATTGCTGTCGCAATGGCTATAGCATTCGGATTAGGTGGTAAGGATGCTGCTAAGGATATTGCAAATAGCTGGGCTTCAAGGATTACTAAAAAGTAACAGGTTAGAGTTTTGCAGAGTAAAAGCTCGTATATACAGGTATTAACTTAAGCTGTTGATGCTTCACATGTACATGGCTAAAGCCCCAGATCCGCAAGGATTGGGGCTTTTTCTATTTATAGCAATGCTATACACAATTTATTAATATTGAGTTAGAAGATTCTTTACCAGAGATCCAGCTATATTGATAGCCATGGATTCATGATGACTCCTGGCGGAAATGACAAATCTGGGAGTGTTTTAATGCGAAGCACAGGAATCTTCGCATATGCGTTTATTTCTGTACTTTACTTTAAAGTAAACCTCTTACTGCATGCACGGCATTCTGGCGGCCGGTTTATACTCGGCTAATGATAATCTTACATGTGTCGTTAATATAAACTTAACCTGATGTATGAATAAATAAAGGTATATTTGGCTTTATATAAAATATAACTAGTTGATTTTTGGTTAATATTTAGCGCAAAGAATTACACTGGATGCATCTTATCAGATGCATCCATATGTGGAGGAGTCAGGCATATATTTCAGGGCAATATCTAGTTACGACCCATGCCCATTCCACTACCCTGATTTTTACCACCACCCATGCCTTTACCCATGCCCATGCCTTTGCCTCCGCGGATAGCTGGTGGTTCTTCTGGTAGATCGATTCCTTTAGCCCTGGCACGTTCAAGCATACGTTTGTGATGCTCTTTACGGATCTGTTCACGTTCCTCGGCTGAGGTTGCATTTCGCATACGGTTACGATGTTCCTCTCTTTCCTGTTCTGTCATTAGCTGGCTACCATAGATGGTTTGCTGGTCAGCGGCAAAAGCAGGGTTAGTGGATAGTATCAAGATCGAAGAAAATACAGCTGATATTAATAAACGAACAGTCATAGCAGTGTCCTCATTTGCATTCATAAGGTGGTCCAACCTTATCTTGGCAATTATATAGCTGAAACTGGAAAGAGAAATATATCTAGATCAATTTCAATCAATATATCTCCAGACATGATGGGTGATTCAGGGTAGAGGAAAAATAGTATTGTCAAAAAAATGGAATGGAGACGTACTGTTGCTATTTATATAAGGCGTTACTATTAGCGGGTTAATATTGCTGAATTGTCAACAATCGTTAAATCAGTCTGGATAGCGTTGAATACTACTCCCATAGTGAATAAGCTGTAGCTATTAATAATATGTGTCTTGAAGCTTTCAAGTCTGGATTGAGATTACAATGGAACTTATTTATAACTTTATTAGAAGTAGAAAAGCTCAATTAACCGGTTTATTGCTGGAGGCTGGAATTCCAGCTGATAGAGCTGATGACTTTCTTGACCAGGCATCTATTGCCATATCAAATACACTTGTCATTCAAGGTATTGAAAGATTGCTTGTTAGCTTCGTGTCCGGTAATGTCGATCGATTTCTGAGTGATATCGATCTTCAGGATATGTCGCAGCATTTACAAATGGACTATCAGCAGGTTTTTACCGGTATGTATGCTATCTGGCCAGTTATAAGTGGTATAGCTGATAACGACGATGAAGCAGCGCAGCTCGAGGCTTCCAGAATCTACAGTAAACTCACATCAGCATAGCTCTATGAATATCCAAAATGCTATAATTCATTATCGTTTTAATTAAGGTATTGATATGTGGGATGAAAGATATAGCAAGGATGAGTATGCGTACGGTACGGAACCTAACGAATTTCTTGTACAGTTCTGTGACTCAATACCTAAAGGGAAGGTGTTGTGTCTTGCTGAAGGTGAAGGTCGTAATGCGGTATATCTTGCAGAGCAGGGTTACCATGTTCTGGCAGTAGATGCTTCTCGTCCAGGTATAGAAAAAGCACAACGCCTTGCATCTATGAAAAATGTTCATATAGACACTGTTGTTGAGGATTTGAAAGAGTTCCAGATCGAAGAAGGCGAGTTTGATGCAATTGTATCTATCTTCTGTCATTTACCGCCTGAGCTGAGAATTAAGGTTCACCAGCAGGTAGTTAAGGGCTTAAAGCCTGGCGGAGTATTATTGCTCGAGGCTTATACACCTGAGCAGTTAAACTATAAAACTGGAGGTCCTCCAGTCGTAGAAATGATGATGCAACTGGATCAGCTTCTGCAGGAGTTTAAAGAGTTGAAAGTTATACATGCTAAGCAGCTAGTGCGAGATGTTGTAGAGGGCATGTACCACACTGGTTCAGGTGCTGTCGTACAGTTGGTAGCTGTAAAAGAATAAATATAATTCCTTACAATAACTCACATCTAACAATCATTCGTCTTTGTCGGTTTGTGTTTTCACGTATATATTGCATAAGCTTGAGCTTCGTATTATTTGATGGGCGAATAAACTCACAACCCACTTCTATGTGATTGAATGGTTCTCTGGTTTTATTCCATAGAATTTTTGATTGTAGAATGACATTACTTTGTTGACCTGAAAGATATAAGTGCAGAAAAATCCTGTCGGATACCAACGAAGTTGAATCAGGGATTAATAATCGACCACCAAAAGGTGATAGATCAACTATTACACCGGCTAATGTATTTACGTTATTAGAGAGTGACTCTGATGGTGTATTCTCACTATCTATATTGAATCTATTCGTGGTTGTCTGGCTTCGTACGATATTCATGACGTATACCTTTATGATCTATGTATACTTATTATTGTCTACGAATATGAAGCTTATATGACAGGAATACTAATTTCTATGTGTTACTGCAAAAAAGGAAATTGTCCTGTTACTACTGTTTGAACTGTCGAGTATCTATTTTATACTTTTTAATTCGTGATGCTACAGTTGTAGGTTTCATTCCCAGTAAATCTGCTGCGCCATTAATACCAAATACCTTGCCATTCGTTTTTGTAAGTGCCTGTATCAGGTTTTTCTGTTCGTTTGATTTTATTTCCTGATGTGTAAGTACTGTTTCATTGTTGTCATCAATGGTTTTGTGACTAATCTGGCTATTTTTAACCAGGTCATCGAATCTTACAATTTCATTAGGTGCCAGTATGACCTGTCTCTCAATTACATTTTCCAGTTCACGTATATTTCCTGGCCAGTTATAATTTTTAAGTTTTTCTATTTCACTTAATGATACTCGTAGATTTGATTTCCTTGCACGACTGCTGGCGCGCTTAAGGAAATGCTGTGTTAGCAGAGGTATGTCATCAGTTCTTTCACGTAGTGGTACTGACTCAATTGGAAAAACATTGAGTCTGAAATAAAGGTCTTCCCTGAACTTTTTAAGAATAACCTGTTTTTTAAGATCTCTATTGGTAGCTGCTATCAACCTGACATCTACGTGACGTGTTTCTGATTCGCCAACTCTCTCAAATTGCTGTTCCTGTATAACACGTAATAATTTACCCTGTAAATGCAAGGGTAGTTCACCAACCTCATCAAGGAATAGTGTGCCACCATCAGCCACCTCGAAACGTCCTGTTCTGTTAGAAGTTGCTCCAGTGAACGAGCCTTTTGCATGACCGAAAAACTCACTCTCAAACAGGTCTTCAGGAATGGCTGCACAATTTACTCTTATTAGTGGCCGATGTGAGCGGTCGCTCATATCATGTATGGCCCTGGCAATAAGTTCTTTACCTGTTCCAGATTCACCGCAGATAAGTACGGTTGCATCGGTAGGAGCAACCAGTTTTATCTGTTGTGCTACTTTTTGAATTGCAGGACTCTTTCCAATGATCTGGTGATGGTTGAATTCATTATCGATTTCTTCCTGTAAATAGGCATTTTCGAGTTCAAGTTGATTCTTTAGTTTTTCTACTTCTTCTAGTGCTTCTACCAGGCGTTTTTTATCGATTTTTTTCTGTGAGGTGTCATGAAAGATAACGACTGCACCCACTATGATGCCGTTATCACGAATGGGTGTGCTGGTATATTCTACATCAATAGGTTTTCCAGATTTTGACCAGAAGGTATCGTCTTCCACTGTGTGAACAGTACCATCTCGTACTGCCTCAAAGATAGGGCAGTCGTTGACACAAAAGTGTGAGCCATCAGCCTGTGAGTGATGGATAGTGCTGTGCATATTACGACCCGCAAGTTCCTCTGCTGTATATCCGAGTATGCGTTCAGCAGCGGGGTTAACAAATGTTGTCATGCCATGTACATCAACACCATAGATTCCCTCACCTACTGCATCCAGTATTAACTGATTTTCTCGTTCAAATTCCTGGAATACCTGATTCACACGATTCCAGTGACCAATACCAGATATATAGTGTCGATGTGCATCAGATCGCTGCCTTAATACATCAAGCTCATCTGATTGCTGTATGGTAAGGTGAATTTGCCTGCCGCCGAAGTCTTCATAGAAAATACCTTTTACTTCAATGCGTATATCACCATTGATACACTTCAGTAATAACTGGTCACTCCAGGCATGTTTTTTCTCTATTAGCTCATCAGTGAAAACAATCATAGTGGGGAAGTTGGGTGAGAACAGATAACTTACAGGCAACTTCATAATATCCAGATAGGAAATACCACAAAGTCTGCATAGTTGTTCATTCGCCGCCAGTATAGTGTCGTCAACTGGTGATATAACCAGTTGAGCAACAGGTGACATATTAAACAGTTCTGATTCTGTCATCTTAATCTGCTCAAATTTTAAATTTGTAGATTTATCCATACAATTATTAAGCCAACTACGATATGTCGTAACTTATGCTACGAAAAAATACAAAACACGAATATTCGTAATAATATTTTGTCTGGTTTATTCAAATTAAAGTCAATAAAATCAATAATATAATAGTTTTATAAGAGTTGGCATCCTAGTTGCAATAATGTTTTCAGGTACTTGAGTATGAAGGCTATAACGTAACGTCTTTATGCACTATTTTTAACCAGAATATTTATAAACTCAGTTATTTGCACTCGTAGAGTGCATAAATGAAAACTTAGGGGAATGTGACTCATGACCATTAAAAGTCTCGGCAATCCGTTTGACGGAAATTCTAAACTTACACATACAGTGGGCTGCCAGTGTGAACTGTGTAGTGCAGAAAAGACGGCATCGGGTGTGCTATCAGATAAACAACGTCAGAAGATAATGGAACAGCAGGCTGAGAAGATGGAGTCAGCTTCATATTCCAACGAGCAGGTTTCTTCTAGCGCTAAACGTAATGAGTTTGAATCATCAGATGATATGATGGATCGGGTTATTGAAAGTGCTATCGTTAGAGGTATGTTTGGCCATAATGACGCCAGTCGCCGTGATTTTATAAAACTTGTCGGTGGCGGTACTATGGCTGCTGCACTGGGTACAATTCTTCCCCTCGATAAAGTTAAGGCAGCCGTTAAGGATTCAATTGGGCCACTCGAAAAGAAAAAACTCCAGGTTGGTTTTGTTCCCATTACCTGTGCAACACCTATCATTATGGCGAAGCCAATGGGCTTTTATGAAAAATACGGGCTGGATGTTGATGTCATCAAGACTGCTGGCTGGGCAGTAGCCAGGGATAAGTCTCTAAACGGGGAATATGATGCTTCACACATGCTAACGCCTATGCCACTTGCCATGACAATGGGTGCTGGCTCTACGGCGACACCTTACATAATGCCAGCTGTTGAAAATATTAATGGTCAGGCAATTGTTTTACATAACAAACATAAAAACAAGCGTAATCCAAAACAATGGAAAGGCTTCAAATTTGGAGTTCCCTTTGACTATTCGATGCACAACTTCCTCCTTCGCTACTATGTTGCTGAACATGGGATTGATCCCGATAAAGATATCCAGATACGTGTTGTGCCACCACCAGAGATGGTTGCTAACTTACGTGCAGGTAACCTTGATGGCTATTTATCACCAGATCCATTTAATCAGCGTGCTGTCTATGAAAAAGTAGGATTCCTGCATACGCTTACCAAAGATATCTGGGAAGGACATCCCTGTTGTGCTTTTGCATGTAGTCAGAAATTTGCAACTGAAATGCCTAATACCTATGCGGCATTATTTAAGTCAATTGTTGATGCAACTCATTATTCTGCT
>JBFHVK010000095.1:0-9600 GCA_041589615.1 Gammaproteobacteria bacterium
GGCAATGTGGAAACCAGTACACGAGTTGTCGATGTGGTTTGTGGCGCGCTGGCGCAGGCATTACCGGATAAAATTCCTGCGGCCAGTCATGGAAGTATGAATAACCTTGCCATGGGGGCAGTTGCTAGTCATACGCATTCTGCCTGGGATTATTACGAAACAATCGGTGGAGGAATGGGAGCGAGTGTTCTCTATGACGGTTTGAGTGGTGTGCAGACCCACATGACTAATACCCTTAACACGCCTGTTGAAGTGCTGGAGATGAATTATCCGTTACGTGTTGATGAGTATGCATTACGAGAAGACTCGGCTGGTATTGGAGAGCATCGTGGAGGCGAAGGCCTGGTGCGTAGCTATACCCTGTTAGGTGATACTCATGTAACCATGCTGACAGAGCGTCGAAAGCATTCACCCTGGGGAATACGAGCTGCCAGTGCAGCAGTGGGGGAAAACCGGGTAAATGGAAAGTTATATCCAGCCAAGTTTTCAATGCAGCTGAAGGCGGGTGATCATCTGTGTATCAAAACACCCGGGGGTGGTGGTTTTTCTAGCAGCTAGACTGGTATTAGACGGTAGATTGTCATATGACGTTGCGAGCGTTGAATGCCGTAAAGACAGTATTGCTATTTAACAGCTTGCTGTACGGCACTCATGCTTTTAATCCAGGGCTTAACCGAACGCAGGGCCGGGCTTAATGAGTTGATAGCATTTCTTGCACTGTCACGATCACTGTAACTGCCATGTATGAGTACATAGTAGGGTTTTGCCTTGAGCCAGGTTTTGTACCATGCGGTATTCTTTCCGAGTGAATATCTGCGTGCGAACTTGAGTAATGTTTCCGGGTCACGTGCACCAATCAGTTGTAGTGTGTAGTTGCTGGCAGCTTGCTGCGTAATCCAGCCTGCATCTGCAACACCCATAATTGCTAACTGTTTCAATGCGGGATGACTGATCTCGCTGGCTTTTACTTTTGGAGCCTGAGGCGTAACGACAGGCGAGGGTGCAGGTTTCTGTATTACTGCTGGTGCAGTAGCATCTATAGTTTCAGCTTTCACAGTGGGTGCTGCAGTCGGCTCAATGCTTTCTACTGTCTCTGCAATGCTGCTGACGGCTTCAGCCGGCTGTTGTTCTTCAATGTCTAAAGCTGCTGTTTCAGCGGGTTCATCCAATGCTGTTATCTGTTCATTTTCGATCGGCTCTGGAGTCACGGGCTCTACTTCTGCTGCAGTGTCCTGTGTTGCTTCTGTTGTAGTGCTGTCACCAATGCCCGTATCCTGTGCTGCTGGCGTATAAGTATCGGCTGTATCTTCAAGATACAGGGGTGATGGAGTGACGGCAGTAGCGGTTGGGGTTTGTAGTTCTGTTGTCAGCGTGTCCTTGCTGCTATAGAAAAAATAGGCTACACCTGCCACCGCCAGTAATGTAATAAACAGAAGCACGAATAATAACTTCATCCATATGCTGGGACCTGGCCTGAGTTTACGCTCGACAATTCTGTCAATAATGGGTGCAGCGTTATTCATATACCCCTGCAGAGAGGGTGCAGATTTTTTATAAAGTGCCTGTAACGTTTTTTCATCAAATAATGGTTCGCCGCTGTAGTCAGCATTACGCAATTTGAAAAAAAGGAAGTTTTCTACCTGCTTAGGAGAATATTCAGGCATTGACTGGACATACATCTGGTCAGCCTGGATGTCAGTGATTTTTTGCAGGGTGCTGGACATGCCGCTATTGGCAAACAGTAACACTTTTAGAGTGACATCCAGCTCCTGCTTAATCTCCTGTTGATAGCGAAACAGCTCCTGTAATGTTGTGTCACTCAATACATGGCTGTTGTCCATCACCAGAACCGGTGTCTGGTCAAAGGTCTGCAGGCTTTTCAGGTTGTCATCCAGGTGGTTGGCATCACCCAGGTCTTCAAGGTGCAATGATATTTTCTGCTGAATCTGTATGAGTGTGTCGGTGGCTTCAGCCTGTACAGAGAGTATTTTTGTATTTGAAATATCCTGCTGAATAAAGTGCCTGAATAATGATGTTTTGCCGGATCCCTGTATGCCCTCAACAATTAGCAGTAGTTCACTGAACTGAATCTGGTGTATCAGGTTTTCTACAATTTTATCCAGGGCCTGATTTCGGAAAAAGGTTTTTTCAGAAAGTATCTCCGCTGCAAAGGGTTGCTTGCTCAGTCCCAGGAATTCAAGGCTGGCTTGACTGAGTTCGCCTTTTGTTAAGTTGTTTTGTTTCTTTGCCATGGCCAGTACTTTATGGGATCAGGTTTGCAAATGAAAGTTGTCGTGGATTATATATACGTTCGTATTCAACGATTGCATAGCGGTCGGTCATGCCTGCTATATAATCAGAGACGCCGCGTGCAATGCCATTATCGCCCATTCTTTCTTTTAAATTGTTGCAGTGGTTCAAAGCATCGGGAGGTAATATGCGTAAATCATTTATAAATGCTTCGAATAATGCACTGAGGACTTTCTCCGCTTTGGTCGTCATGCGTTGCACGCGATAATGTCGATACAGGTTCTTCATTAAAAAACGTTTTAGTTCCAGTGTCTGTTGTTTCATGTCTTCACTGAAACCAACAATATAATCTGCCTGGCTGCGCGCGTCATCTGGATGATTAAGTTCAAGTTGTTCTATGTGCTGGCGGCTGGTATCAATCAGGTCTACCACCATGCGGCTGATCATGCGACGAATGATTTCATGTATCAGGCAGGCATTACTGATTTTCGGGTATTTCTGCATCACGATTTCATGTTGTTCCCTGAAAAGAGTTGTTTCCAGTAGCTGGTCTATGGAAATCAGTCCATAGCGCACACCATCATCGATATCATGGTTGTTGTAGGCAATCTCATCCGCAAAGTCACACGACTGTGCTTCGAGGCTAGGCTGGTGTTTCTCGATAAAACGTTTGCCCAGTTCGCCGAGTTTTTTAGCATCTTTAACAGAGCAGTGCTTGAGTATGCCTTCGCGAGATTCAAAGCTCAGGTTTAGCCCTGGGAACTCTGCATATTTTTCTTCCAGTTCATCGACAACACGCAGTGATTGCAGGTTATGTTCGAAGCCGCCATATTGTTTCATGCATCGGTTGAGTGCATCCTGGCCAGCATGTCCGAAAGGTGCATGCCCAAGATCATGTGCAATAGCGATGGTTTCAGCCAGGTCTTCATGTAAATGTAGTTCGCGAGCAATAGAGCGTGCAATCTGTGATACTTCCAGTGAATGGGTCAGGCGGGTGCGAAAAAGATCGCCTTCATGGTTAACGAAAACCTGGGTTTTATATTCGAGTCGGCGGAAAGCAGCTGAATGGATAATACGATCACGATCACGCTGATACTGGGTGCGGTGAACCGGGTCAGGTTCGGGGTGAAGTCGGCCACGTGATGTGGATTCACTACATGCATAGGGTGCCAGGTTTTTTAAATCGTATCCTTTCTGCATGTATTAACCTCTGCCAGTGAACCTGTTAGTAACTCTCGTTAATGGTTTCCCTGAGCACCGCTTCGGTATAGTCAGTGGTGATGATCGCATGCCCAACTGATTTGTATAACACCAGTTTTAATACGCCATCAGAGACTTTTTTATCGATAGACATGAGCTCAAGAAATTTGTTTGCATCCATCTGTTCGGGTGCACGGACAGGTAAATTAGCACGTTCAATAATGTTAATCACACGGTCTACATCGGCGCTGCTGATCCAGCCAAGTTTCTGTGACATACGGGCCGCCATCACCATACCACTAGCCACTGCTTCACCGTGAAGCCATACACCATAGCCCATGCCGGCTTCTATGGCGTGGCCAAAGCTATGTCCCAGGTTAAGTAGTGCGCGCTGGCCACTTTCCTTTTCATCAGCGGCGACTATTTCTGCCTTGTTACGGCACGAGCGCTCGATGGCGATGGCAAGTGCATCGGCATCGCGGTCGAGCAGATGGTCCATATTGTCTTCCAGCCAGTCAAGAAACTCCGGGTCACGAATCAGGCCATATTTAATCACTTCAGCAATGCCAGAACTTAGCTGGCGATCTTCCAGTGTGTTTAAAGTATCGGTATCGGCTATTACTGCCCTGGGCTGGTAAAAGGCGCCAATCATGTTCTTGCCTAGCGGATGATTCACGGCGGTTTTACCACCAACCGAAGAATCTACCTGTGATAGCAGGGTAGTAGGTATCTGAATCAGGTGAACACCGCGCTGATAGCTGGCCGCAGCAAAACCGGTAATGTCACCAATGACACCGCCACCCAGGGCAATCAGGGTAGTGTTACGATCAAAACGATTTTCCAGCAGGCAGTCATAAATGGTATTCAGAACATTGAGGTTCTTGTGTTCTTCGCCGTCAGGCAGAATGAGGGCTTTGTGGCGCAGGCCGGACAGTGAGGCTTCGACCTTGTCGAGATACAGGGGGGCAACGGTTTCGTTGGTTACAACCAGTGCGCTATTACCCGGAATATGCTGGGTCAGTAATTCCTCCTGGGTCAGCAGGTTGTGCCCAATACAGATAGGGTAGCTGCGCTCGCCCAGGTTAACTTTTAATGAAATCATTCAGCCCTTGCCCTGAAATGCCTTAATTTTGTCTAGGATAACGTTTATTACGCTTCGAATCGACTGTTGCCCCGTATTTATAATGATATCAGCCGTTTCCCGGTATAAAGGTTCGCGTACAGCCATAATTTCCTTTAGTTTAGCCTCGGGGTCTGCTGTTTGCAGTAATGGCCTGTTCTTGTCATGGCGAACACGATCCATAAGATGTTTTATATCACTGTGCAAATAGATGACGATACCACGGCTACGTAGATGTTCACGGTTTTCTGCGGCCAGTACGGCACCGCCACCAGTGGCCAGTACAAGATTTGGTTTTTGTGTGAGCTCGTCGATAATAGCTGTTTCGCGTCGGCGAAACCCGTCCTCACCTTCCTTCTCGAAAATCAGAGGTATATCGGCACCAGTATGAGCTTCGATAGCGTGATCACTATCTTCAAAATCCATGTGCAGACGTTTGGCGATCTGTCGGCCCATGGTGGTTTTGCCTGCGCCCATGGGGCCGATGAGAAAGATATTGTTCACTCGTTGTTACTTTAGTGTTTAAACGATTGATTCTACGGCTTTTGGCCTGCGATTGAAAAGGCAAATTTATTCTTAGAAGTGATAATGTAATTGCCTGCGAATCTTTAACTAGTTTCGATGTCAGATGGGTGAATGAAATATTTAAGCCTGTTTCTTAACTAATAAAGGCGCTGCCTGTGTAGCAGCGCCTATCAATACACCCTTCATAGATCAGAGATCAGTCTGCTGGTTTGCCGCAACCGTGTCTATTTAATAAACTCCAATGGGTACAGCTTAATTCAAATCTCAAGTTGTCTAGTGTTCTTTATGGTACTGTTCTCTGATCCATATTCATATATATCCGATCAGAGATAATAATGCTGCGTGTTGAACTACAAAGCGTGGTGTGCTCGCATTTTTTCCCATTAAATAGATTATCACCAGGGGTATGTATGCCATTGTCATCTATATCGATGACTTTGTCTGTGCTGAGTGTGTAATCACCATCATGATTAATATCCAGGAATGGCTCGGCTATATCTCTGATGTATGTACCATCAGCATCATCAAAGCTATTACTGCCATTAAGGTCGACATAAGACTCTTCACCTTCCGTATATGCGGTAAAGGTGTTGATTAAATCAGGTGGAATTAATGCAAAATTAGAATCACTTGTCCATGTAACCGAGCAGGAACCCTGTGAAATAGTACAACTATTAGTTTCCAGGATGCCCCACTCTGTTTCGAAATAAACGATACCACTGCTAACCTTTGAGTTGAATCGATCACCAGCCTGCACTGTAAGAGTAACTTCTACGCCACCAAAAAAACCCTCATCAGTTAACACTTCAGGATCGATAGGATCAATGAACAGGTTAAAGTTCTTGTCACTTATAGGTTCGTCAGAAACGGTGCTGCTTTCAGTGAAAGGGCTGTCATCACCGGCACAACCAGCAAGCAATGTGCTTAATAATGCAAAGTGTAATAATGTAAATCTCTTAGTCATAATAATAATCCGCTATCATGTCTTTTCTGTTAGAGGCTTAGTGCATCTTTCAGTATTTTTGGTGTGACAAATATTAACAGTTCCTGTTTTTCCACGGTCTCAGCAGAGTGCCGGAACATACCACCAATCAGAGGCAGGTCGCCAAGAACAGGTACTTTATCCAGTTCATTTCGGGTTTCGGTTTCATAGATACCACCCAGAACAATGGTGTCTCCATTATCAACTAACACCTGGGTTGTAACCTGTCGAGTATCAATGCTCGGAATGTTAGCAAATACCTGACCAACGGCATCTTTATTAACCGACAGATCCATAATGATTCGGTCATCTGGCGTTATCTGAGGAGTAACTTTTATACTCAGAACGGCCTTCTTGAATTCAACCTGGGTCGCTCCGCTTGAGGTTGCAGATAGATAGGGAATTTCCACACCCTGCTCAATGAATGCTTCGTGACGATCTGATGTTACAACACGTGGGCTGGAGATGATTTCGCCATCTTCTTCAGCCTGCAGTGCAGAAAGTTCAAGATCCAGCAGGTTGCCACCACTAAGAACAGTGAATGCAATACTACCAGTCGCACCAAGCGCAGGCAGATTAACATTCAGTCTTTCGGATCCAGCCGGGAAGCTTAGAGGGTCTACAGAACCAGTGCCTCCTGTCAGGTTATTGATGCCACTACGAGAAATTGTATTCGTAGCAGCAAAAGTACCCGATGATGCACTTAAACCATCTGTGCCACTGGCTTCTGCCGCTGTCGCGCCAAAACGAACACCCATTTCCTTTTTGAAGTCATCGGTGGCAATCACGATACGCGATTCAATCAGTACCTGGCGAACCGGGATGTCAAGTTTCGCAAGCGTGCGCCTGATTTCAGAAATAACAGTATCAGTGTCTTTTACGATGAGTGTATTGGTGCGCTCATCCATAATCACGCTTCCACGAGGAGATAACAGATTTAACTTGCCTTCTTCCCCACCGCCTTCGAATAACTGGGCAAGGTCTTTAACCTTGGCGAAATTGATTTCGAAAAATGCACTGCGGATGGGCGCGAGTTCAGTAACCTGTTGCTGTGCTTCCAGGTCAAGTTTTTCCTGTGCTGCAATTTCTTCACTAGGCGCAATCAGCATAACGTTTCCGGATTCACGCTTCGACAGTCCCTTGGCCTTGAGAATAATATCAAGTGCCTGGTCCCATGGAACATTTTTCAGGCGTAAGGTGAGGTTGCCATCAACGCTATCACTTACCACAACATTAAGTCCGGTGAAGTCAGCAATTAACTGTAAAACTGCACGTACGGGAATGTCCTGGAAGTTTAGAGACAGGCGTTCACCAGTGTAACCAAACTTGGCTTTGTTCTGTTCTTCCAGTTCATCCTTTGAGATGGGAATGAATTCGATTGTAAATAACTTGTCTGTTTGATAAGCCAGATGTTCGAAGTCTTTATGTGAAGGTTCGATCAGGATACGAGCGTTACTATCCTGCTGGAAGCTGTCGATAGACTTAACGGGTGTGGCAAAATCAAGTACATCAAGGCTCTGGTGTAGTTCTTTAGGCAGGCGTGTGTTGGAGAAAGAAATTACAACCTTGCCAAATTCCTCACTGATATCCATAGGGATATTAGCCTCTGTGAGGTGCAGTAAAACACGCCCTTCACCTTTCTCTCCACGACGGAAGTCAATTTTTGAAACGGCTTTGCCGCGACTGCGATCCTGATTGTCGGTAATAGTTGATAGTCCGCCGCTGCTAGCTGGACCTGATTGTGCGGTCGCATCGCTTTCCAGAATGATGGAAACGATATTTCTATTAACCTGTACATTATAAGGTACAGTTTCTGTCAGGTTAAGTATGACGCGTGTTTTGTCTTTAACAGTTACGGAGGTTAGGGACTGTGCCACGCCTATACCAATAAGCTGCTTTCTTTTCGGCAGGTTGCTTGTTGTGTTCTTGAAGTCGAAAGCGATTCTTGCAGGGTTGTCGATATTAAAGCTCAGCGGCTTCTCGGTAACATCAGTGAGCCTGATATTCACCTGTAAACGATTGCCGGGTAAAGAGGTGTAGGACACTTCTTCTATAGTGTTAGCGTTTGCCAGTTGTGAATTAAAACCGGACAGCATCACTAGCAAAAAGCTAAAGAAATATTTGCGCTGCATTGAGCTTTTAATGCCTGTTAGTATGCTTTTCATAATTGCTCCATACTCTTCTTATTTTGAACCTATGGCTAGAGAGGCTGTTCGTTCAATATAGCCGCCAAGTCCATCCGGTATTATTTCAATGATATCAATTTGTTTTTCTGTAACGGATATTATCTGGCCTTCATTCTGGCCCGCATAGTTTCCGGTCTGTACTCTGTGAACAACATTATTTGGGTCTTTTACCAGGCCCCACGTGTTCTCATTTTGTATAAGAATGCCGACCATTCTAAGTGTGTCAAGCGGGTACGTCTCAAGAGGTTCCTTGGGCCTGTTGATGTTTGGCCTAAGTCCGCTGTCACTGGTGTCTTTGTTATTTACTTCGGCTTCAAATGCCGCCTCGAAAGGGTCGCGAAGCTCTGATGCCGAGTAAATAAAGTTTTTATAAGGTTCAAATGCGGGTAATGGCTCTACGCTACCAAGGTGCTTCGATTTGGTTTCATCAATAAATGTGTAGAGGTCATCGTTGCTCTGGGTACAGGCAGTGATGCCAAGAGCGAGAACGAATAGAGTTGTTTTTTTCATTAAGGACATTATCAAACATCCTCTTGTTCATCTAGATACTGATAAGTCACAGCGGTTACTTCCATCTCGAGTAGTACACCTGGATTTTCTTTAGCTGGTTTTTTAATGCTAATATCTCGCATGGTTACAATTCGGGGTAATGCTGCAACTCCGCTAACAAATTTCCCAAACTCATGATACCGGCCAGTTACGCGTAACTTGATAGGAAACTCGGCATAGAACTCTTTTGGTGAGAGCCCTTCCGGCTTGAAAAACTCTATTTCCAGACCGCTGGCAATACCTGTTTGCGAGATATCCGTTAGCAGGGATTCAATTTCTGTTTTATTGGGTAGCTGACGAAGCAATGCGCCGAAAGATTTTTTCATTTCCTCCAGTTGTTGCGAGTAGGCTTCCAGGTTTGCAGCTTTACTCTGTTTTTCATCAAAGGTTTTTCTAAGAGTGATTTCCTGCTTTTCCGATTTATCGAGTACTTCAAGCTGCTTTTTGGTGTCGAAGAATATGCCTGCGGCAGCGGCTAGCATGCAAATAACAACAATAATAATGATTTTGACTGCGAAAGGTGCGGAGCCAATTTTCTTAAGATCATTAATATCAATATTGCTGAGGTCAATTTCATTTAGTTTTGAGAGATCCATTTATAACTCCTCAGCCTGTTCTGATTTTGGCGCAGACTGCTGTGCAATTATGATAAACATACTGCCCCGGCCATCTTTACGTGTGCTTTCGATTACCTGTAGGCGAGGTTTTGTCATCCACTCCGAATTATCAATATTACGCATAAAGGCAGACACGCGGCCATTTGATTCAGCTATTCCGTGTATGGTTAC
>JBFHVK010000096.1:0-9537 GCA_041589615.1 Gammaproteobacteria bacterium
ACCATGCCCCATCTGAGCAGTGCCTCGCGATACAGCATCAAAAACCTCAAATGGTGGAACAAGTTCATTTGCACCGTAAACCTTAACTGTCAGACGGCCACCTGACATTTCGGTAATAAGTTTTGCAAGTTTATTGGCACCTGTACCCAGTCCAGGAAAATTTTTAGGCCACGTAGTAACCATTTTCCATTTAATTTTTGAAGATGCATGCGCGGTTGCAAACATTGAGCTAGTGGCAAGTAAGCCTGTGCTACTTGCCGCTTTTATAAATAATCGTCTATTCATAATGTATGATTTCTATTGTGAGTAACGGTGTGTAAAGTCGCTAACTTCATCCGTAAACAGAGGTTGAGTAAAGTAGTGACCCTGCATTTTAAAAATATCGAGAGACTGAAGATACTCATATTCTGGGCCTGATTCAATACCCTCAGCAATGATATCTATTTGTAGTGTTTTGCATAGAGCAATAATACCTCTAAGTTTACGCATCGCGAGCGGTGAATGTTGAGCTTCAAATAACAGTGTGTGGTGTATCTTAACGGCATTTATATTGCAATGCAGCAGGCAGCCGATAGAACGGCTTGACATACCAAAATCATCAACCAGTACATAAAATCCTGCATCAGCCAGCTGATTGATTATCTGTCGTTGTTTATCTGTAGCATCAGCAAAGTTGGCTTCGGAAAATTCAAGGCCAAGTTGCTGATGTTTAATATTAAAGTGCTCACATTTTTGCAGTAGAATTTCCTGTAGATCACTATCAATCTGTGAGGCACTTATATTTATACTGATGCGTCGTATTGGTAGAGATTGATCTATCCAGTGCCTGAACTGTGAAAGCGACTGCTCTAGTACCGACATACCAATGGCTCCAATAAATCCTGATTTTTCCGCAGCAGGTAAAAACTGATGAGGTAATAAATAGCCAAGATCAGGATGCTGCCAGCGTACCAGGGACTCAATGCCTTCAATAGAGTTTGTGGCGGTATCGATTAACGGCATATAATTAATTATAAATTCCTTCTGCCGTAATGCACTGTGTAAGCTGGCTTCGGTTTGTAACCACAGGTTAGCAAGCTGGTTCATGCTTGAGTTTGTTAATTCAAAGTGACTCCCCTGATGCGATTGTGCTGTTTGCAATGCAGTATTGGCCTTGTCTAACAATTGATCGATATGATCACCATCTTCCGGATAGATGCTGACACCCATCGAAACATCAAGATTAATTACCTGTGACTGTGTCTGGTAAGACTCGGAGAGGGTTGATATCAGTTTCTGTAATACGATTCCCATTTGCTGAATGTCACTGAGATCCTCAATGAGCAGTGCAAAATTATCAGACTTGAAATGACTTATTGTATCAGTATTACGAGTATTGTATTTAAGACGCTTAGAGATAGCGATGAGAATTATATCTCCTAGTTCATAACCATATTTTGCATTAACAGAAGTAAAGTCCCTGAAATCAATTAAGATAACGCCGAGTCGTAATTTGTTTCGTTTGGCACGTTCTAGTGCATTTTGCAGTCTGTCATTGAATAATGACTGATTTGGAAGTTGAGTGAGCTCTACAAAATGAGTGAGGTTCTCGATATTAAGTATCTCATTTTGTTTGAGTGAAAGCATGGCAACATAGCTAGGTGTCGTCTGGTCACTATTAATACTATTAATTGTTGCGTTTAAAGGTCGGCTTTCTCCATCTTTCAATCTGTGCCAGATTTCGCCTTTCCATTGACCGGATTTTTCAATTTCAGCAAGAACATCGTTACTTAGTAATGTTTGATTCTTATTGGCCAGTATGATTTCAGGAGGGCTGTTCTGTATTTCTGACTGTTGGTAGCCCGTGATTTTAGTAAATGCATAATTGACAGATTCAACCTTGTGTTTGTCATTTATTAGCATCACAGCATCAGTTGAATAATCAAACATTTTTGATGCAACCAGAACCTGGTTTTCTGCTTCCTTACGTGCAGTAACATCATATATGATTGAGTAGAATAATTTTTTCCCATTCAGTTCCATCGCGCCATCACGGACCTCTACAAAACGAATTTCTCCGTTAGCCAGTCTGTGAGGGCAACTGTAAAACCCCAGGTTCTGTTCGCGAGTTTGTTGAATAAGTGTGTTCAGCTTGTTTCGTGAAAGGATATTAATTTTTGATAAATCCATACCCTTCAGCTGTTCTATGCTATAGCCGTAGAAATCAGCAGCTGCAGGATTGGCATCTTCAATGCGAAAGTTATCTGGGTCGATGACAAGCTTGATCGCCATATTCGTTTCGAACATCTGTCTGTAGCGATTTTCAGATTCTATTAAAGCTGCTTCAGTCTGTTTGCGCTCAACAATATTCCTGATAACAAATTGATAAACATCGCCATTTCCGTAGTTAAGTTTATGTGCATTGATCTCAACAGAAATTATGTCACCCTGACGAGTTTTAATTAGATGTTCGTAGAGGGAATGATTATAGATCTCAAGATCCGAAATCCTGCTTTGTGTGAGACTGTGATCAGAGCTGGCATCAAGATCCTGTATAGATAATAGTGTAATATCTTCCCTTGAATATCCAAGTGAACGTATAGCTATTTCATTTGCATCAATAATATTTAATGAATTGGGAGAAACAACAACTATTGCATCATTCGCATGCTCAAAAAGTGAGCGATATTTTAATTCTGAACTGATGAGAACTTCTGTGGATTTCTTTGATTCTGTTGAATCATAAAGCAACATGTGAAGGTAGCTTTTATCTTCTATTGTAACCTTTTGCGTGTAGCCAGTTATGTTGACGATGTCTCGCTGTTTGGTTATAAGAGTAGTTTCAAATTCTCCACCACCATGCTCATGTAACTCGGTTATATCATGTTTGAATGATATTAATTCTTCTGGTAGAACATGCAGGCTCATGCGCATGCGAGAAAACTCTTCTCTTGAATAACCTAGCAGTTTACACACGGCATCATTGAATGTGTACGGCTGCATGCTTACTGAATCAAGAACAATTGCAGGATACGGCAGGGTGTTGAAAAGATTCTGGTAGCGACCTTCAAGTTGCTGGTTAAGATTCTGGAACGTCTTAAGTACAGTTATATTTTTACAGGTGCCGATAATACCAACAATTTTTCCATTGCGATCAAGGCAGGGGTATTTTTTACAGAGAAATGAATCTGTACCGTTACCTGTGTTCTTAATGGTTTCCCAAACAATGGTTTCACCAAAATTTATTATGCGCTGGTCTTCGTGTATTATTCTATTTGCCGTGACTGGTTTATGTATATCAAGATCTGTAAGTCCAACGATTCTACGTTCATCAATACCAAGAACTTTTCTGGCTATTGGGCTAATAACTTTATAAACACCCTGCTTGTTCTTTAAAAAAACCCCCTCCTCTTCTTCGTTAAGCAGATTTTCATAAAGCAGTGCATTAAGATTTTCATGCTCAATCATAAATTCAGTGAAGCTGAGAATGGTGCGAATAAATGCATATAGCCCAATAAATGCGAGCGAAAATATTGCACCACTAAAGAAATAATAAAAAATTGATTGAATATGATAAGGGGCAAGCAGGGTTATAGTCTGTTTACCAAAGAACATCCACAGCAAGCCAATAAGAACGGCGGCACCAGAGACGAAAAGGTTTAGTAGTTCACGATCTCTTGGTAGCGGAATTGACAGTTTCATTATTGTCTCGAATACGACTTGTATACTAGTTTCATTCGTCTACATCGCCTGAAGATTCGCATAACTAAGAACTAGCCACTTGCTACCGACCTGATCAAAGTTAACTTCAACACGTGCGCTCTTACCCTGACCTTCATAGTTGAGTACAGTGCCCTCACCGAATTTCTGATGCTGTACCCGTTGGCCTATGCTGAGGCCAGAGTCGTTATTTGCCTGGGTATATCCATATGCTGGTTTATTGTAGTTATCACTCGTATTGCTGTAACTGTTTTTCGGTCGGATTTCCTGAACAAACTGAGAGGGTATTTCGCCGATGAAACTTGAAGGCATTGGATAGATTTCCTTACCATATAATCGTCTGTGCTCTGCATAACTGAGTACCAGTTGCTCACGCGCACGGGTAATGCCCACATAACACAATCGACGTTCTTCCTGTAATCGTCCTTCTTCCTCGGCGCTGCGCTGGTGCGGGAATAAACCTTCTTCCATGCCACACATAAATACCAGTGGGAACTCGAGACCCTTAGCGCTGTGTAATGTCATTAACTGGACACAGTCTTCCCATGCTTCTGCCTGGCCTTCACCAGCTTCCAGAGCTGCGTGTGTGAGAAATGCAGTGAGGTGATCAAGTGGTTCATCGTCCTCCTGTTCAAATTCGAAGCCACGAGCAGCAGTAACGAGTTCTTCCAGGTTTTCGACGCGTGCCTCTGCTTTTTCACCTTTTTCCTTGCCATAATGCTCAATGAGTCCGGAGGCATGAATAATGTGTTCGACCTGTTCATGCAGTTCAATCGAACTCGTGTCCTCAGCAAGCTGATCTATCAGTTTAATAAAACCCTGCAGGGCATTATGCGCACGAGCCGTGAGCTGGTTACTGTCGATAAGTTGTCTGGATGCCTGCCACATCGAAATGTCCGCAAGGCGGGCTGTGTCTCGTATGGTATCAACAGTCTTGTTGCCGATACCCCGGGTGGGCTGGTTGACGACACGTTCAAAGGAAGGGTCATCAGTGCGGCTATTCACCAGCCGGAGGTAGCTGAGTGCATCTTTTATCTCGGCACGTTCGAAGAAGCGCAGGCCACCGTAAACACGATAAGGTATCGACTGGGCGATTAACTGTTCTTCGAATACGCGAGACTGTGCATTCGAGCGGTAAAGTATGGCGGCATCGGCACGGGCATTGCCAGAAGAGACATGCTCAACGATGCGGTCAATTACATAACGCGCCTCATCCTGCTCATTAAAGGCTGCATACAGGTGGATAGGATTACCATCTTCGCCATCGGTCCACAGATTTTTACCCATGCGCTCATCATTATGGGCTATCAGCCCGTTGGCAGCATTCAGGATATTTGCGGTGGAACGATAATTCTGTTCAAGACGGATCATCAGGGTGTCAGGATAATCGTGTTTGAAGGTGAGAATGTTTTCAACGCGTGCACCACGCCAGCCATAAATCGCCTGATCGTCATCACCCACCACAAAAAGCTGGGCACCACGGCCATTTTTATCAGCAGAGAGCAATCGTACCCAGGCATACTGGATCGTATTTGTATCCTGGAACTCATCCACCAGAATGTGCCTGAAACGGTTACGGTAGTGGTTGCGAAGTTCGTCATTGTCACGAATTAACTCGAGGCTGCGAAGTAGCAGCTCGGCAAAGTCTATCACGCCGGCCCGTTTGCAGGCCGCTTCATAAGCCGAGTAGATGGCGACCAGCTGCTGGCGTATTGGGTCAGAGCCAGCATCTACATGTTGTGGGCGCTGGCCTTCATCCTTGCGTCCATTAATGAAACCCTGCACCTGACGAGGTACCCAACGAGCCTCATCCAGCTCCATTGCCTTAAGTACACGGCGTATCATGCGGTACTGGTCGTCTGAATCGAGTATCTGGAACTGTTGCGGCAGATCGGCTTCTTTCCAGTGAGCACGCAGCAGGCGATGTGCAATGCCGTGGAAAGTACCGACCCACATGCCATGCGGGGAGACACCCTGGAGGCGTTCAACACGACTGCGCATTTCACTGGCCGCCTTATTGGTGAATGTGACCGCCATCAGGCTGAAGGGAGATACGCCTTCTACCTGAATTAGCCATGCCATACGGTGAACCAGTACGCGTGTTTTGCCACTGCCGGCACCAGCCAGTACGAGCATTGGGCCCGGGGGGGCTGTTACGGCTTCTCGCTGGGCATCATTTAGCCCTTCTAAAATATGTGATACATCCATGGTGGGGAATTTTAACTTATTAAGGGGTTGTTGGGGCGAGCATGTTATAGTTCTGGCAAAAAATAATGTACACAGGTGTATATGAGACGACTTCTCAAATTTATTTTTGTTTTGTGCTTTCTGCTGGGCGTCACACTGGGTGCCGTGACGGTTAGCCTGCTGGACCCGGTGGCTATTGTGCCAGAACGGGGCGCGCTAAATACCAGTGAATTGCAGAGAATAAAGCGTCTGGTGAATCAGCACAGTCCTCTCAGGCATGAAGATGGTGCATCGGCAAGCAGTACGATCAGTGAAGATGACCTGAACCTGGTTATTGCCTATGCGCTGCAAAGCCGCAATTATCGCCTCGCCGGTCGGGTTTCGAGCGCCGTTAAACTACAGCAGCAGACAGGTACGCTCAAGATTAGTTTGCACCTGCCGGATAACCCGATCGGCAGCTATGTCAATTTTGAAATAAATATCAGCAGTAGCGATGATTCGACATCGCTGCTAACGGCAGAGTCAATTCAGCTGGGCTGGTTGAAGGCCGGCCCGCGCATGAGTCAGATGATAATGTCTCGTTTGCACGAATCACTCCTGAAGCAGTACAGGGAATATGCAGAGATCAGGGAGACGATACGTTCCGTGAGCATACAGCCCGGACTACTTAAAATGGAATACACCTGGGAACAGGGTGCTGCACAGGTGATGAAAGCACGGCTAGGCTCTATGGTGATATCGGCCGAGTTGAAGCAGGCACTACTTGTCTATTCTGATTTTCTTGCCGATTATAGCCATACTCTGCCACAACGAGTGAAGCTGAATGCAGTGCTACGTGGGATGTTTGGTCATGCCTATAGACATCATGAAGAGCTATCACCGGTGATTGAAAATCAGGCCATTCTAATCAGTATGGCAGCCTTCGTAATGAACAGGAATATTCCACATATGCTTGGAGAAGAAACTCGCACACAATCTAGCAGGCGTAGGATATACCTCAAGGGTAGAGAAGATCTCGCTCGACATTTCCTGATATCTGCAGCCATTACCAGCCTGGCAAATGAACAGCTGGCTGAAGTCATTGGCCTGGAAAAAGAAATTTATGATGCACAACGTGGTAGTGGTTTCAGTTTTGCTGATCTTGCTGCGGATCATGCTGGTATTCGTTTTGCTCAGCAGGCAATCTCATCAGATCTTAAAGCTGCAAAGCTGCAGAATTATCTTTCTACTAGCCTGACGGAAAATAATTTTATGCCGAACATACAGCAGATGCCTGAAGGCTTGCGTGCGGGAGATAAGAATAATATTTATCAGGATCCGAAAAGTGAGGCGTTCAGGCAGAAGAAACAGCAAATAATGCAAACCATTGATGATTTGCCTTTATATAAACAGCTGTAAGAAAGGAGATACGAAAATGAGCAGAGCACTATTAATACTAATGAGCCTGGTTTTTATTATGTCGTGTAGCGAGGAGCAACAGAATAAAATATCAAGGCTTGGTGTAACCTGGCTAGAAGGAGACTACCGCGTTACTTATGCAGATGGAGAACATGTAAAGAGCTGGCTTGTAAAAGATGGCAAGGTCACGACAGAACCTGAAAAAGGTTATTATTATTTCTGGGCAGACGTAAATGGCAAACGTCAATATGTACAAACCCCAATATCAAGAAGTTATATAGAAGAAGTGATTCGATAAATGCAAGGCCTGTGTATAGCTCTATTATTGATATTTACATTTAGTATAAATGCGGCGGAAATAAGAGTTGCCACTGCAGCTAATTTTTACCAGACATTGAACAAAATAAAACTGGCCTTCGAGAAAAACAGTGAACATACTGTCACAATTATCAGGGGCTCTACGGGAAAGTTATATGCTCAGGTAATTCATGGGGCGCCTTACGATCTGTTTCTATCTGCTGATAGTCAACGTGCAGAGAAACTGGTGGAGGCAGGTAAAAGCCTGGATTCCGAAGCTATAGTATATGCAACAGGTCGTCTGGTCTTATGGCGTCCTGATGCTGATAGCTCACAACAGATTAAAGAAGAGCTAACCAGTGGCTTATTTAAAAAGTTTGCGATAGCCAATCCGAAAAATGCACCTTATGGACGTGCGGCGATAGAAATGCTCAGGGAAATGGAGTTGTATGAAGAAAGCAGGAATAAAATTGTATATGCTGAAAATATTGCACAGGCGGTACAGTTTGTTCAGTCGGGTGCTGCAGATCTGGGACTGGTAGCAAGATCACTGGTGAATCATGATATCTACTGGGAAGTAGAAGATCACATGCATTCACCTATAGAGCAGAAAATGATTATCCTCAGGCAGGCCCGTGATAAATCGGCGGCGCTGTCATTTTACAAATTTATTCAGTCGGAAGAAGCAAAGCAGATCATACGTGCGGACGGGTATAAAATATAATGGATCTGTCACCCATACTGGTCACAGTAAAACTGGCCACGATAACTACATTGATACTGTTAGTTCTGGGTACACCGCTTGCCTGGTGGCTGTCACAAACAAAAAATCGTTTGAAGGTAATAATAGAGTCTGTTGTTGCCTTGCCACTGGTGCTGCCTCCAACGGTACTCGGTTTTTACCTGTTAATGATGTTGAGTCCACAGGGATTTATCGGTGAGCTCTGGTCATATGTAAGTGATACACGTTTAACTTTTAGTTTTAGTGGCCTGGTTATTGGCTCGATAATTTATTCCATGCCATTTGTCGTTCAGCCTTTGCAGGCAAGTTTCGAAATGGTAGGCAAGCCGTTGCAACAGGCGGCCTATACACTTGGTGCAAATCGCCTGGATACTTTCAGGCATATTGTTTTGCCGTTGTCGATGCGTGGATTCCTGGTTGCTATCACGCTTGGCTTTGCGCATACCGTGGGTGAGTTTGGTGTAGTGCTCATGATCGGTGGAAATATACCCGAGGTGACCCAGGTCTTATCAATTGTTATTTATGATCATGTTGAAGCGCTTGAATATGAAATGGCCCATGCCTACTCTATTGGGCTGTTAATATTTTCATTTATTGTTTTATTTGTTACTTATTCACTTAATAGAAAACTCATGGTGCGATTATGATTAAAATCGCATATAAAAAACAGCTTAAGGATTTCCGGCTGGATATAGAGTTTGAAATGCCTGAGCAGGGAATTACAGTTTTATTTGGTCCATCTGGTTCAGGTAAAACCAGTTTACTAAATATGCTCGCTGGTCTCGAAACTTCGGGCAATGTCGAGCAGGCAAACTTCAAGTTAAATGAACAGGTATATGACGATACAGGAAAACGAATCTTTCGAAAATCATGGCAGAGAAATATCGCCTATGTTTTTCAGGACAATAGACTCTTCCCACATATGACAGTCCTGCAGAATATCCTGTTTGGGCACCAACGACGTCATAGCAGTATGGATATTGATGACATAGTCAGTCGGTTTAAAATAAAACGCTTACTGGATCATTACCCGGAACAGTTATCGGGAGGACAGAAACAGCGAGTTGCATTAGTCAGGGCACTTGCCTCTAATCCTGATATGTTAATACTGGATGAGCCAATGGCTGCGCTTGACTATACGTCGCGACAGGAGCTGTTACCCTATATCGAATCTATTCATAAAGAGCTCACCGTCCCGGTCATCTATGTAAGCC
>JBFHVK010000097.1:0-9527 GCA_041589615.1 Gammaproteobacteria bacterium
CATGCGTTCCAGCCCTATGTTATTAAGGAAGTGAACGGTGCGCGTATCTGTATCGTTGGCCAGGCGTTCCCGCGTACTGCAAATGCCAATCCCCAGGAGTTTTTCCCTGACTGGTCATTTGGTTTACGTGAAGACGACATGATAAAGCTGGTGAAGCAGATTAAGGAAGACGAAAGCCCGGATGCCATTGTTCTGCTGTCACACAATGGTATGGATGTTGATATCAAGATGGCCGAGCGAGTGCCTGGCCTGAATGCAGTATTTGGTGGCCATACTCATGATGGTATTCCAAAGCCGGTTAAGGTTAAAAATGTAGATGGCGGTACCTGTCTTGTAACGAATGCAGGTTCGAATGGTAAGTTCGTCGGTGTCATGGATTTCGATATTCAGGATGGCGAACTCAAGGGCATGGAATACAAGATGCTGCCAGTCATTACCGACTGGATTCCAGCCGATAAAGAGATGCAGGCCTATCTCAAGCAGATGCGTAATACGGTCTATGATGAAAAAATCGTTGAAAGCCGTGCCAGCAAGTATTTCTACAACAAGCAGCGAGTGGGTAAAACTTACGAGCAGATTCTCTCTGAAAAGCTCGCCATCGCTGATCGCGTACTTTATCGTCGCGGTAACTTCATGGGTACCTGGGACCAGGTTCTGTGTAACGCGCTGCGTGAAGAATACGGTGCGGATGTTGCGATGTCTGCAGGGGTTCGCTGGGGTACATCTACACTGAAAGGTGACTGGATCACCATGGAAGACGTGATGACACAGTGCGCCATGACCTATGCTGAAACTTACGTTTCGGAAATGAAGGGGCGTGACCTGATCAATATTCTGGAAGGGGTTGCCGATAACCTGTTTGATGTCGACCCTTACCTGCAGTCAGGTGGTGATATGGTGCGTGTAGGCGGTATGGATTATACCATCGACCCTGCGAAACCACTCTACCAGCGCATATCAAATGCCGTGCTGGATAATGGCCATAAAATCGAACCGGAAGAAACCTACAAGGTTGCTGGCTGGGCAAGTGTAAATCGTACACCGGAAGGTCGCCTGATGTGGGATGTGGTACGCGACTACATTATTAAAAACCGTGACAAGGACAATGTATTACGCCTGCCAAAAATCAATCACCCCAAACTGGTTGGTATTAAGGAAAACCCGGGTATCGAGAATTATCCCGGTGAGATCAGCTAGTACTCAAGTTCAATAAGGGATATTACGGCCGCGCTTTTACACGGGTTTAAGCGCGGCCGTTGTGTGTATGACAATGCAATTTTCACCCCCTTTAATATCTGGTCGCTTAGTGAAGCGTTATAAGCGGTTTCTCGCAGATGTGATACTGGATGACGGTACTGAGATCACTGCGCACTGTGCAAATACCGGTGCCATGACTGGCTGTGCACCCGCTAATGCCCGGGTATGGCTGAGTGTTTCAGACAACCCGAAACGAAAATATCCTCATAGCTGGCAACTGGTGGAGGTCGCTCCTGGTGAGTTAGCCTGCATCAATACCGGCTTAACGAATCACCTTGTGCAGGAAGCGTTACTCGAAAGGCGGATTGTGGAACTTGACGATTACGACCAGTGTCACACTGAGGTTGCATACGGAGATGAAAAAAGTCGTATAGATTTTCTTCTCACAAAAGGTAACGCCAAAGCCTATGTTGAGGTCAAACACGTTACATTGAGTTTAAAGCCAGGAGAGGGGAGTTTCCCTGATGCCATCACAAAACGTGGACAGAAACATTTACGCGAATTAATTCAACAAGTTAAACTTGGACATCGTGCAGTTCTGCTGTTTATAATCATGCGCACTGATGTTACGCTTGTGATGCCGGCAGACAGTATAGATGTAGAATACGGCCAGCTTTTAAGGCAGGCGGTGAGTGAGGGCGTAGAGGTTCTTGCCTATGCTGCACAAATCGATCAGCAGGGAATGAAAATTGACAGGCCAGTTCCCCTGGTTTTATAAATCGTCAGTCACACAGGAATGAAAACAATTAATAACAAGATCCCCTCCAGTCATGTTTAGACCAAAAGAACTCTATATAGGCCTGCGCTATACACGTGCAAAGCGGCGTAATGGCTTTGTGTCCTTCATTGCGTTGATATCCATGCTGGGAATTGCATTGGGTGTGGCTGCCCTGATCGTTGTGCTATCGGTCATGAACGGTTTTGGTAAAGAATTACGTGAACGTACCCTGGGTATGACTGCGCATGCCACCATTACAGGCCAGGAAGGTAGCCTGTCTAACTGGTCAGAAATTCGCATCAAGGTTGCGCGTCATCCCGGCGTCATCGATTCCGCACCCTTTACACAGAATGAAGCCATGCTGAGTAACCGTAATCGGGTTAGCGGTGCAATTATTCGTGGTGTTGTCCCATCGATGGAACCCAAAGTGTCTGAAATCGATGAAAAAATGATATCTGGCAGGCTCAATGATTTAAAGCCGGGTGAGTTTGGCATTATTCTTGGTCGAGAACTGGCAAATGCCATGGGAGTTTTCGAGGGTGAGAAAATTACCGTGATTACACCCCAGGCCAATGTTACCCCGGTGGGTGTAATGCCCCGCCTCAGGCGCTTTACAGTTGTGGGTGTGTTTGAGGCTGGCATGCATCAGTTCGATCGTTCTATGGCACTGATGCATGTAGAAGACGCGCAGAAGTTATTCAGTATGGGGGATCGTGTTGAAGGTGTTCGCCTCAAGTTAAGGGATATGTTCAATGCGCAACAGATGACCTATGAGCTGAATAACATCGTGGGTGAGGATTACTGGGTGCGTGACTGGACACAGATGCATACCAACCTGTTCAAGGCGCTGAAAACCGAAAAGGTAGTTATGTTTATTATCCTGTTACTGATTGTTGCGGTAGCAGCGTTTAACATTATTTCGACACTGGTAATGACGGTGAATGACAAACAGGCAGACATCGCCATATTACGTACTATTGGTATGACTCCAGGTAGCCTGATGTGGGTATTCATAATACAGGGTGTGGTGATTGGGCTCATTGGTACACTCATCGGTGTTTTGATTGGTGTGCCGGTAGCGCTTAATGTGAATGATATTGTGACATTTGTTGAAACCCTGCTGCATACCAAATTTCTGCCGGCAGATGTTTATTACATCACTGATATTAAATCAGACCTGCAAGTGAAAGATGTGTTGATCTATTCCGCATCGGCATTTGGCCTGTCAGTACTGGCAACCATTTATCCGGCCTGGCGTGCAGCAAGAATTCAACCGGCTGATGCCCTGAGGTATGAATAATGGTATTTATAAACCAGTTCAATGAATCACAGATGTTCCCCTCTGGCACAGGTGAGCCGATTGTGCTTGAGGCGCTGGGTCTGTCCAAATCATATACTGAAGGCGGTGGTAGCAAGCTCGAGGTATTAAAAAACGTTAATCTGACTGTCAGGGCCGGTGAAAAAATTGCCATTGTGGGCGCTTCAGGTTCAGGTAAAAGTACCTTGCTTCACCTGTTAGGTGGCCTGGATACACCGACATCAGGGCAGGTGTTTCTAAATGAAAAGGAGCTGGCGCGTATATCTGAAAAAGAGCGTTGCCGTTTGCGAAACCACCGACTGGGTTTCGTTTATCAGTTTCATCACCTGTTGCCGGAATTTACAGCTCAGGAAAATGTAGCTATGCCAGCACTGGTTCGTGGTACTCGTCCATCGCAGGCACTAAACCAGGCAAAAATATTACTGGAAAAGGTGGGCATGATACGTCGACTGGATCATAAGCCATCTGAGTTGTCTGGTGGTGAACGACAACGAGCTGCGATTGCTCGAGCAGTGATTAATGAGCCACAGTGTATATGTGCCGATGAGCCGACAGGCAACCTGGATAAGGCTACGGCCGAGCAGGTCGTTCAGGTGCTGCTACGACTGAATAAGGAGTTTGGCACCAGCCTGGTTGTGGTGACGCATGATATGGAATTTGCCAGGAAAATGGATACAATTTATACCATTGAAAATGGTGTGCTGAAACTGCTTTAAATGCTCAGGATGTAGGGGATAAGCTATCTTATGCTATTCCATAGAATGGCGTATCCGAGTTTATTATAAGTAGAGTTGAACCAGTAACAGGGTACAAACACAGCGCAAAGAGCCCCATGTATAAACTACATAGATGTATACAATAAATGGCTACGAAAACCGTTAATAAGCCACGTACTGTCACACCTCTAAACGAGCGTGCGCAGTATCTACTGAAAACACTTATCAACTGCTATGTGCAGGAAGGTGTGCCAGTCGGTTCAAAAACGCTCGCCCAGTCTGCCGGGCTTAATATCTCTACCGCAACCATCCGTAATGTCATGGCCAACCTGGATTCAATGGGGCTGGTATCGGCACCACATACTTCAGCAGGTCGCGTACCAACGAATATGGGTTTTCGGATGTATGTTGATTCGATGCTTGAAGTCAGTCCGGTTGAGCAGGCTGTCAAACAGAAACTCAGGCAGCAGCTACATGCAGATCAGGATAAAGACAGCCTGATTAAGGTTGCCAATAATCTATTGTCAGATATAACGCAGATGGCTGGCGTTATTACTATTCCCAAAGCAGGTGCCCTGAATCTCCGGCGCATTGAGTTTTTACCTCTGCCGGATAAAAAAATCCTGGCGATCCTCGTGGTCAATGAAAAGGATGTACAGAATCGTATTATTCATGCCGATAAGGACTATTCGCAGAACGAGCTGTTAAAAATATCCAATTACCTTAACCAGCATTTTATGGGGAAGGATATATTTCAGATTCGCTCAAGTCTGATGCAGGAGCTTCAGGCAGCCCGGTCGAATGTCGACATGATGATGGCAGCCGCAGTTGAGCTGGCCGATCAGGCACTTAAGCCCAATGAAGAGACAGAGCCCTACCGTCTGCACGGAGAGGCTAACCTGATTCGCTTCAATGAGATGGATAATGCCAATCAGCTGCAACAGCTGTTTCAGGTATTCCAGAATAAGCGGGACATGCTGAGCCTGCTCGATCGCTGCATCCAGGCAGAGGATATGCAGGTGTTTATCGGTGCTGAGGCAGGCCTCGAAGGGCTTGAAGACTTCACGGTGATCTCGGCTCCTTATGGCACAAAAGATAACACCCTGGGAGTGTTGGGGGTTATAGGGCCGACGCGTATGGAATATAGCAAGGTAATATCTACCGTCGATATTACTGCTCGTCTACTTAGCCTGGCGCTGGGTCAGGACAATTGAGTTGTCATTTCTCTAGCTAGATAATCATTAATCAATCTATTTCAATTACCGAATTTTACTCATCTCCCTTGAATCTCAACCCTATGCCCCCATATTCGGCAATGATATGAAATTTTTGGAGAGTCTGAGATGTCAAACGAGGAAATCCTCGATAAAAATCAACAAGATACGCAAGCTTCAACAGATGAATCGGCTAACCCTGAGGATGTTCTGGAAGCTGTGAATGAAACCGAGGCTGAAGCGCTGTCTCCAGAAGAGCTGATGGAAAAGCTGGATGAGGCTGAAAAGAAAGCGACTGAGAACTGGGACCAGCTGCTACGTACCAAGGCCGAGATGGATAACATCCGCCGACGCACGCAGAAAGACCTTGAAAATGCACATAAATACGCACTGGAAAAGTTCATTTCCGAGCTACTGGCGGTCAAGGATAGTCTCGAACTCGGTGTGCAGGCATCTCAGCAGGAAAATGCAACAGTAGAAAGCCTGCGTGAAGGTAGTGAGATGACGCTGAGCATGCTTGCCGGTGTATTTGAGAAATTCAACGTGGTTGAAATCAATCCAGAGGGTGAGAAATTCAATCCGGAGCATCACCAGGCGATGTCGATGCAGCCAAATGCAGAGCTGGAACCGAATACCGTGATGGCGGTGATGCAGAAAGGCTATCTGCTGAATGAGCGACTCGTGCGCCCAGCTATGGTGATGGTATCCAAGGCCGCAGAATAGTCAGATTGTTTAATAATGAATGCTTTTCTGCTTATTTTGCTCAAATTTAATCAGAAAAGCATTGAAAACCAAAAACCAGACCCTATCTAGGGATTAAGTTAAGAATTTTGATTTTTTCGGAGTAAAACATGGCAAAAATTATCGGCATCGACCTGGGTACAACTAACTCTTGTGTCGCCATCATGGATGGTGACAAACCCAGAGTTATTGAAAACTCGGAAGGCGATCGTACCACTCCATCGATTGTTGCATTTGGCGATGGCGATGAGGTGATGGTCGGTCAGTCTGCAAAGCGTCAGGCGGTTACCAATCCTGAAAACACCCTGTTTGCGGTGAAGCGTCTGATTGGTCGTCGTTTCGACGAAGAAGTCGTGCAGCGCGACATCAAACTGGTTCCTTACAAAATTATCAAGGCTGACAATGGTGATGCCTGGATAGAAGCCAAGGGCAAGAAGATGGCGCCACCAGAGGTATCAGCGCGTGTACTTCAGAAAATGAAGAAAACCGCGGAAGAATACCTGGGTGAGGAAGTGACAGAAGCCGTGGTTACTGTACCAGCCTACTTCAATGACTCACAACGCCAGGCTACCAAGGATGCAGGCAAGATTGCAGGCCTTGAAGTTAAACGTATTATCAATGAGCCTACTGCTGCTGCACTGGCTTACGGTATGGACAAGAAAGCCAAGGGTGACAGCAAGGTTGTTGTCTATGACCTGGGTGGTGGTACCTTCGACGTATCAGTGATTGAAATTGCTGATATCGACGGTGAGCACCAGTTCGAAGTACTGGCAACCAACGGTGATACATTCCTCGGTGGTGAAGACTTCGACATGCGCCTGATTGACTATCTGGCTGATGAATTCAAGAAAGACAATGGCATGGACCTGCACAACGATCCACTGGCACTGCAGCGTCTGAAAGAAGCTGCTGAAAAAGCCAAGATCGAGCTGTCTTCAAGCCAGCAGACAGATGTAAATCTGCCATACATTACCGCAGATGCTTCAGGCCCTAAACACCTGAACATCAAACTGACTCGCGCCAAGCTGGAGTCACTGGTAGAAGAACTGGTAGAACGTACTATTGGCCCATGCAAGACAGCACTGGCTGATGCAGGCCTGAGTGTGGGCGATATCGACGATGTTATCCTTGTGGGTGGCCAGTCTCGTATGCCCAAGGTTCAGGAAGCAGTGAAAAACTTCTTCGGTAAGGAACCACGTAAAGACGTGAACCCTGATGAAGCAGTAGCGATGGGTGCGGCGATTCAGGGTGGTGTACTGGGTGGCGATGTAAACGACATCCTGCTGCTGGACGTAACGCCATTATCACTGGGTATTGAAACCATGGGTGGTGTTATGACCAAACTGGTTGAGAAAAATACGACGATTCCTACCAAGGCATCACAGGTATTTTCAACGGCTGATGATAATCAGGGTGCTGTTACCGTACACGTACTTCAGGGTGAACGCGAAATGGCGTCAGGTAACAAGTCACTGGGTCGTTTCGACCTGGCAGATATTCCACCGGCTCCACGTGGTGTACCACAGATAGAAGTGTCTTTCGATATCGATGCAAACGGTATTCTGAATGTGTCGGCTAAAGATAAGGCCACAGGCAAAGAACAGTCTATTGTCATCAAAGCCTCTTCAGGCCTGTCGGATGAAGAAGTCGAAAAGATGGTGAAAGATGCTGAAGCACATGCTGATGAAGACCGTAAGCAGAAGGAGCTGGTAGAAGCGCGTAATGCAGCTGATAACCTGATCCATGCAACAGAGAAATCACTGAAAGATCTGGGTGATCAGGTGGATGACGGTGAAAAATCTGCAGTTGAGTCTGCTATTGCAGAGCTGAAAGAAGCTGTTGCTGGAGAAGACAAGGCGCTGATCGAGCAGAAAACTACAGCATTAACCGAAGTGGCTGGCAAGATTGCCGAGAAGGCATATGCACAGTCACAGCAGAAGGAAGGTGCGACTGCAGATACCGCAACTGAGACAGCGGGCAATGCTGATGACGAAGTGGTTGATGCGGAGTTTGAAGAAGTTAAAGACGACAACAAGTAAGTCTTTAATGGAGGCATTTTGCCGACACGAAATGCCTGGTTAACATGCCGGGCATTTTGTGTGTCTAAGGTGTTGAAAGCGTTGTAAGCTGTTTCTCCGCAAATGCACGCAAATAAACGCTAATAGTTGATTCTGCACTTTCAGTGCAGAATCAATAAATATACATAATAGATATTTGCGTTTTTTTCGCGTGCATTTGCGGACTAAAGCTTTAAAAAATAAAGAGCCAGATTAAACATGTCAAAACGAGATTATTACGAAGTTCTGGGTGTCGCCAAAGATGCTAACGAAGCTGAAATCAAAAAAGCTTTTAAACGCATGGCGATGAAGCATCACCCGGATAGAAATCAGGACAATCCCGAATCAGAAGCGAAATTCAAGGAAGCCAAGGAAGCTTACGATATCTTATCGGATGCACAGAAACGCGCGGCCTATGACCAGTATGGACATGCCGGTGTTGATGCGTCAGCTGGTGGCGGTGCGGGATATGGTGCTGGTGGCGCGAATTTTAGTGATATTTTTGGCGATGTGTTTGGTGATATCTTTGGTGGCGGTGGGGCCGGTGGACGTAGTCGTTCCTACCGTGGTTCCGATCTTCGCTACAACATGGAACTGAGTCTGGAAGATGCGGTATTTGGTACCACTGTAAAGATCAAAATTCCCACACTGGTGAGTTGTAAAACCTGTGATGGTAGTGGCGCCAAAAAAGGTTCCAGTCCGGTTACCTGTACTACCTGTGGTGGCACAGGCCAGGTGCGAATTCAGCAGGGATTTTTCTCTGTGCAGCAAACCTGTCCGCATTGTCATGGCCAGGGTAAAACCATTAGTGATCCCTGTGGTGACTGTCATGGGCAGGGTCGCATAGAAGAGCGTAAAACGCTCTCTGTTAAGGTGCCCCCCGGCGTGGATAATGGTGACCGCATTCGTCTTTCAGGTGAGGGTGAAGCGGGAGAGAATGGTGGGCCTCCAGGTGATCTGTATGTACAGGTGCATGTGAAGCCGCATCCAATTTTTGAACGAGATGCCAATAACCTGTTGTGTCAGGTGCCGATCAGTGTTCCAACCGCCGCACTGGGTGGTGAGCTGGAAGTGCCTACGCTTAATGGACGTGTTAAACTGAAAATTCCCGCAGAAACCCAGACCGGGAAAATGTTCCGCCTTAAAGGTAAGGGTGTAAAACCTGTTCGAGGTGGCGCGGTGGGTGACCTGCTGTGTAAAGTTGTCATTGAAACTCCGGTTAAACTTACGGCCAAGCAGAAAGAACTGTTACGTGAGTTTGAGCAGAGCATTCACGATGACAACAAGAACCATAATCCACAGGGTAGTTCTTGGATGGATGGTGTAAAAAAATTCTTTGATGACATGAAGCTATAACATGACAACACGTAGAAAATTATTAGCAGCAATGGCTGGCCTGCTAGCCGGCGCTGTTAGTAGTCGTCAGGCAATTGCTGAGACGGCAAAACCCGAAGCGGCAGAAGAATCACTTGATAACCTGCGATTTCCCGGTGATCCAACCGAGCA
>JBFHVK010000098.1:0-9475 GCA_041589615.1 Gammaproteobacteria bacterium
GAATACAGAATGACATCTGGCGAAACTCCCAGATAAGGTGCGATCACCAGTGCAACCGGAAGTGAAATAGCAATTGCAGCAACATTCATAATGAAGTTTGTCATTATCATCACAAAGAATGAAATCCCGATTACAAATATAAACCAGCTGGAATCCTTAAACATAACCAGCCAGTTTATTGCCAGCCATTTTGCAGCTCCTGTCTCCCACAAACAGAAACCAATACTCATAGCGCCAGCAAACAACAGAATAATATTCCATGGAATCTGCTCTAATTCCTTAATCGTGAGAATTTTAAAAACGAAGAAAGTAATTGTAGAAAGTAAAATGACAGACGTCTTGTCAATAAACGACATAGCAGGAATGAATGACTTTAATGAAAGAGTTACAATCACTGCCAGGACAACCAGCGCTACAAAAATCTCATCACGGGTGATTGGGCCTGCATCTTTATACAGACGCCTTGCCTTTTCACGCAAGCCAGGAATTTCAGACTTTTCGGGCTTAAACATAATCATCATCATGATCCAGCAGAGAAAAACCATTAACCATCCTACAGGAAACATATAATAACTAAGCTCAAAGAATGTAACATTACGTTCAACTATATCATTATAAAAACCAAGCGCTACTGCTCCACGCGCTGCACCCAATAGAGTTATCATACTTCCAGCGCCAGCTACAAATGCCATACCGATAAACAGCCCCTTACCAAATCTGGTTGATTTCTCACCTTCACCATATAAAGAATAAATAGCCATGAGTATGGGAAACATTGTCGCTGCGACAGCAGTATGCGCCATGAAATGAGTCAGCACGGCAGTAACAATAAAACAGCCCAGATATATCATGCTGGTTTTTTCACCCACGATCGTGAGCATCTTATAAGACAACCGTCGCGACAGACCGACTTTAGTGAAAACCATACCAATGACCAGCGAGCCAAAAATAAATAGCACAGATGGGTCCATGAAGTCATTGAATGCGACTTTTGCTGGACGAATTAGAAACAGTGCCTGAATCACACCAATTGCCAGACTGGTTATACCAATTGGAACCACTTCAAATACCCACCAGGTACCTGCCAGCAGAAATAATGCAATAGCTGCTTTCCCTTCGTGGCTCAATACAAAGTTCTGTCCCAGAGGATCAACTGCATCCGGTAACGGGTCTGCCAGGTAAAGCCAGAAAAATAGAAAGAGCCCCAGCGCAATAAAACCTATACGCCTGAGATCCAGGGTATCCATCGGCATTTTAAACTGTATTTCAGTATCGCCTGCCATAACTCACCTTTATTTCTGTTTAGGCAACCATGACTGTTCAACATTATCCGCAATTCGCTCAAACAGATCGACAAGACGTATAACACCTACCACATGTTCATCATCAACTACAGGTAAAATAAGCACATCCCTGAGCAGCATGATATATATACATTTAGCAATTGGGTCGTCCAGTGACACCTGATCTTCCATTAGTGTCATGTAATCAGATACCGGTTTACTGAGTTCATCATGTAATTTGAGAGTGAAACCATCCTGCCATAGTAATGATAACGAAGTCAGATCCTGAGAAATCGCATTACAGTCGAATGGCTGATTGCCCTTAACGCTCGGGCATTCTTTGTGAATATAATCTGGTCCGACCGCACGAATAAGATCACGCAGCGACAAATATCCTTTCAGGTGATCATCATCATCTAGCACCAGAACCGTACGATATTTATTTTTATCCTCGAGTACGTGATGCATGATATAGATTGCATGACCAATTGGTGCATACTGCGAAATATTGGGGTAGTCATCAATCTTTACATATATATCTCGTGCACGAAGCTCATCAAGCATGATTTAGAATCCCCCTCTTATTGCAATCTCGAATGTGTCTGCATTCAGCCACATATGCATCTGAATACTCGCTGCATATCCAACTAAAATTGCCGGTGTCCATTTCAGATGAGAGAAAAATGTATACATGCCCCTGGCCTGCCCCATTAACGCAACGCCGGCTGCAGAACCTATAGAAAGCATACTGCCACCTACACCTGCAGTGAGTGTCACCAGCAGCCACTGCCCTAACGGCATTTCAGGTTCCATGGAAAGCACGGCAAACATCACCGGTATATTGTCTATAATTGCAGAAATAAAACCGACCAGGATATTTGCAGTTGTCGCACCCATATCAACATAAATATATTCAGACAACATTGAAAGATAGCCAATAAAACCAAGCCCTCCCACGCACAATACAACACCGTAGAAGAAAAGCAGGGTATCCCACTCCGCACGTGCGAGTCTGCCAAATACATCAAAGGCTGGGCGCTCTTTCTTACCTGAAGGAACTACGTCACCTACAGCCCCATAATCTAGTGTATCCGTAGCTGTCACTACATGTGTTTTTTTAAGGTAGTAACCATAAAATTGTAAGTAGGCCAGACCTGTCATCATGCCTAGCATAGGCGGCATATGCAGGATGCTGTGAAAGCAGACGGCTGTTACAATTGTGCATCCAAACAGGAACAATATAACGAATGCCCCCCTTCGTAACTCCACCCTGTTATTAACAGGCTCAGGCACACCCTTTGGTACGAAGAAATGCATCAATGCAGCAGGCACAACGAAATTCACCATAGATGGGATAAGTAGCAGGAAAAACGTCTGAAATTCAACAATACCTTTTTGCCAGACCATCAGTGTTGTAATATCACCGAATGGACTGAACGCACCACCTGAATTTGCAGCAACAACAATATTTACACATGCAAGACTAATAAATTTTTTATTATCTTTACCGACTGCAAGAACAACAGCACACATCACTAATGCTGTAGTCAGATTGTCAATCACTGGTGAAAGCAGAAAAGACAGACCACCAGTTATCCAGAATAGCAAACGATAACTACACCCCTTATGAACCAGCCATGAACGCAATGCCATAAAGACCTGCCTTTCATCCATCGCATTTACATACGTCATTGCCACGAGTAGAAACAGAAAAAGTTCTGAAAACTCAAGCAGGTTATATCGAAATGCTTCGATGACGGTATCGTCTACACCCTGGGTACTATAATAATAAGCAATGCTCCCCCAGATGATACCCGCCGCTAGAATGACGGGTTTTGATTTACGCAGTTGTGTACACTCCTCGCACATCACCATCATATAGGCTGCCACAAAAAGTATTACAGCCAGTATTCCGACAGGATGCTGTGTCAAATCAAGCCAGTTATCCATTGCCGGACCGACAGAAGCCTCAACCGGATAAGGCAAAATATTTATTATAAGAGCGATAAAAGCAGTTAATGACTTTTTGAGTTTATTATTATACAAATCATTTCCAGTCTGATCTGTGCAATCAGCTTTCAGGTTACTAATTAAATTAATACCCTTTGTATTGTGTAATAGTAAATCTTATTACAGTGCCTTATCAAGGCATTCTACCGTTCAGTTGCTTTAGATCAGTATTTTATAGTGATAAGTTTAAAAACTGGTTTTTAATGTTCTCAGGTAATTCCTGGCATAGATTTTTTTTATAATTAGCCTGAATATTAAGTCTATGCCATTTAGGACATGTATTATTGGTATTTGAGATATAATTTATGTAAATATCAATATACTTTTTGATTCAGAACAAGTCATAATAATGCGAGTCACAATTAGAGTACCATAAGGTGCATGCAGATATTTTCTGATTAGCCATTGAAAGATAAAATCATCTTTATAGATAGTTATCTTTCTAATCTCTAGAACAGTGTTTCTGGATCTAACAGGAGGGTCGTGACATGACAGCACAACTGTGTGATGCCATATTACATATTGATGAGCCATTGCATGACTGGCAACGTGATATACTTGCAAAACATATGCGTATGCAAAAGGGCGTGGTTTCGTCCGGGCACAGTGATAAAGTGCCCAGCCTTATGATCGTAGAATACGACCCGGAATGTATAGACTCCATAAGTTTCATCAATATGATCGAACGCCATGGCTACCATGCTGAACGAATGGCCTGAGTCGCTTATACTCAAATAAGGTAAGTCAGGTCAATTAACCAGATTTTCTGTTTTTAACAGAACATGGTGTCGTGTCTGGTAGATTTATTACCTCTATATCAACTGACATTAACGCATTCACGCAGCACCATTGTTGCAAATGCACCTGCCGGTAATTCAAAACTTATATGTAATGCCTGATCACTAATACTCCAGCCCATATTCTCAGGATTCAGGCGCAATGAACGTCGCTCCTGTTTTAACCTTGCCGCTTCAAGTCCTTTGCTCAACTCTTCAAACTCAGAAGCAACTGACTGTTCCAGATTGAGCACATCTGCACTGGCCATCGACTCGCCCTCGCCCCAGAGACAACCGGTGAGATTAATTTCTCTATTAAGCAGCCTTGGGTAGGTTGCTTCGATATCATCATCAATAAAACAGGCTGATTTAGCATTCAGCATATAGACATCACCCACCACTGGTATTATCCAGTTCTGTTGCTGAATACGCCTCGATAGTAGCTGATTAAAGATCCAGGATCTAGCAGCAGATAGATATAGACCACGCTGTGGTTTCTTTACCTTTTTCAGCTCCCCCCTGAAAAGCCTTTCAGCTTTGACAAGATTAGACATATCACGACCAAATCTCTGCTCGCCATAATAATTTGGCACACCATACTGATGAATAGTTTCGAGTGTCTGCTGGAGAGCTTCAAAATCCCCCTGCAAGTCTGTAACATAAATATCGAATCGATTACCGGTTAATGCACCACGTTTTAACTTTCGATCATGCCTTGAAGTTTCAAGAATCCTGAACTCTTCATTATCAAATAGCGAAAAATCAGGATCCTGCATTCCAGGCAAGTGAATACTAAACCACTGGGTCGTCACAGCATGGCGATCTTTCATGCCGGCATAGCTCACTGACATTGGTTTCACACCTGCATATTTCGCAAGCTGTTGAGCAACCCAGTCAGTATTACTCCCGTCTTTCTCAATTTTTAGCCAGAGATGTTCACCTTCACCCGAGGGTTTAATCGGCATTATTTCCTCAACCCGAAAATCTACGTTCCTGGCCTTGAGACGACCATGAACCAATGGCTTGCCATAGGCATATGCTAAATCAGAAAACACATAGCTCATTATTTTTTCTTTTTAAAACAACTAGATACATTATTCTATCATGATGTACCAGTGTGTATACGTGGAATTTTAATTTTAATACAACCGTATGACTAATAAACGTCTTGACAATTTTTGACGAAAAGTCATATTCTTCAACTATGCAAGCATTGCTCACACAAAACCCGGGCACGCAAATGACTCGCAAACAGCGAGAGCTGTTTGAGCGTGAACAGCTCATACTGGATACGGCCCTGGAAATCCTCAGACAGGAAGGCCTGCATAACCTGACAATGGATCGAGTAGCTGCTGAAATAGAGTATTCAAAGGGTACTGTATACAATCATTTCTGTAGCAAGGAAGAAATAATAAGCGGCATCAGTTGCAGGTCAATGCATAAACTCATCGATATGTTCAAACGGGCAAGTAATTACCAGGGAAGCCACCGTGAACGTATCGCAGCTATTGGCGTTGCACACAGCTTGTATGCACAGTTACACCCTGCTGAGTTACAGAATTTACAATTAATTAAATCAACCGCAATTCGAGAAAAGATTGCAGTAGAAAAACAACAACAGCTTTTACAGCTAGAACAGACAATAACCAACATTGTACTGGATATAATTAACCAGGCGATAAAAGATGGTGATATTCCTGAAGACCAGCCACACCTGCCTGACGGTATTCTGTTTGGCCTATGGAGTATGAGTTATGGCAGTAACCTGTTAAATATATCTGGCATACCATTCGACAGGCTCGGTATGAAGCAGCCTCTGGATATGATGTGGATAAACAGTCATCGATTACTCGATAGTTATCAATGGCAACCCGTTAGCGAGACATTCGACATATATGAATTGCGCACAAAAATCTGTGCCGAATTATTTACAGAAGAGATGAACAAACTCAACATAGAGTAACTTGAATACAAATAACAAAAAAGGGGACAGGTATGTTAGTACGATACACCGAATGGATTCTGAAATGGCGTTATTTAGTTATACTTTTTTCTTTGCTTATAGTCGGAATTATAGGTAGTGGTGCGCCAAACCTGATGCCATTTTCAAATGACTACAGGGTTTTTTTCAGTGAAGACAACCCACAATTAAATGCATTTGAAAACCTGCAGAACACTTACACCAAAGATGATAATGTCCTGTTCGTAATCTCACCCAGAGATGGTCAGGTATTTAGCCCACAAACACTGGGTATTATTCAATCTCTTACTGAAGAAGCATGGCAAATCCCACATTCTATTCGCGTTGATTCTGTAACGAACTTCCAGCACACATACGCCGAGGGAGATGACCTTATTGTTGATGACCTGGTAACAGATATAGACAGCATGAACGATGAAGACTTCGATAAAGTAAAAATAATTGCATTGAATGAACCGCTACTAGTGAACCGACTGGTATCAGAAGATGCTGCACATACAGGTATCAATATTACGATACAGCTACCGGGTAAAAACCAGATGCTGGAGAATCCTGAAACAGTGGCATACGCTCGCAAGATGCTATCACAGGCCAGGCAGAAATATCCGGATGTAGAATTCAGGCTAGCGGGAATGTCAATGATGAACAATGCATTCCCCGAAGCCAGTCAGGCCGATGGAAAAACTCTCATACCCCTGTCTTTCGCAGTGATCATTGTTGTATTACTACTCCTTTTAAAAGGTTTCAGTGGCACAGCAGCAACACTTATACTTGTAATCTGCTCAATTATTATTGGCATGGGAATGGGAGGACATATAGGAATAAAACTGACACCACCATCTGCCTCTGCCCCTATTATTATCCTAACAATAGCCATCGCCGGTGCAGTCCATTTGCTGGTAACAATGCTACAGGAAATACACAAAGGCATGAACAAACACAATGCAATTATAGAAAGCATGCGTGTGAACTTTATGCCAATTTTCCTTACCAGTCTCACCACAGCGATGGGATTTCTGAGTCTTAATTCAAGTGATGCTCCACCGTTTGGCGAGCTTGGGAACATGTCGACATTTGGCGTAATTGGCGCATTTCTACTAACTATTACCTTTCTTCCAGCGATCATGTCTATATTACCCATCAAGGCAAGACACCATGTTGCGGGAACACGCTTTATGGATGGTATGGGCAAATTCGTAATTGAGAAAAGAAAAACCTTATTAATCTCCTTGTCACTGGGTGTTATATTCTTTATCTCAATGATTCCTCAGAATCAGTTAAATGATATTTTTGTCAATTATTTTGATGAATCAGTAGAGTTCAGACGTGACACAGACTACACAACTGAGAACCTTACCGGGACCTATACAATCGGTTACTCACTAAACAGCAACATAAAAGAAGGTGTGAGCCAGCCTGAATTTCTACAACAGGTAGAATCGTTTGCAAACTGGTATAGAGCACAACCTGAAGTCATACATGTAAGCACAATTACTGACACATTCAAACGCTTAAATAAAAATATGCATGGTGATAACGAGGATTATTACCGCCTGCCGGATAATAAGGAACTTGCTGCACAGTACCTGTTGCTCTATGAAATGTCGCTCCCTTATGGCCTTGACCTTAACAATCAGATAGATATCGCAAAGCAGGCGACAAAAATACAGGTTGTACTCAAGACTATTTCATCAAATGAAATACTGGAACTCGAAAACAGAGCAACAGAATGGCTTAAAAACAATACACCTGACATGGTAACAGCAGGCGCCAGTCCATCTATTATGTTTGCTCATATAGGCAAGCGAAATATTATTAGCATGCTTGGAGGTACAACTATAGCGTTAATAATGATTTCAATAATACTTATTGTTGCGCTACGCTCTATAAAATACGGCCTTGTCAGCCTTATCCCCAACCTGTTTCCTGCTGGTGTTGCATTCGGAATATGGGGCCTGGTAGTTGGAGAAGTAGGATTGGCTCTGTCCATAGTTACCGCGATGACACTAGGTATAGTAGTAGATGATACCGTTCACTTTATGAGTAAGTATATACGCGCACGTAAGGAACAGGGCATGAATAGCCAGCAAGCTGTTCATTATGCTTTCAAAAATGTGGGCGTTGCATTATGGGTCACATCACTTGTATTAATAGCGGGCTTTATGATTCTGGCTCAGTCAACATTCGAGCTTAATTCGGGCATGGGGCTAATGACCAGTATTATAATTGCAATAGCACTAGTACTTGACTTTTTACTTTTACCTCCATTATTAATGGCAATTGATTCTGATAAACAGACTGAATCCTAATAAGGATATAACAATGAAAATACTAAACCTTACTTTCAAAACCGCTCAGTTTATAATTTTTTCACTGTTTATAACAGCGGCCTATGCAAACAGCACAGATGCTGAAAGAGGGCTACAAATTGCCAAAGAAGCTGATAAACGTGACACAGGATTTCTGGACTCAACTGCATCGATGATTATGGAGCTTAAAAACAGACAGGGACAGAGTAGTCTACGTGAAGTCAGGGTAAAGGTACTTGAAGTTACTGGTGATGGCGATAAGAGCATGTCAATATTCGATACTCCGGCAGACATAAAAGGCACTGCCTCGCTCACCTACTCTCATGCACTGGAGCCTGATGAGCAATGGCTATATCTGCCCGCCCTTAAACGCGTCAAGCGAATAAGCTCAAAAAACAAGTCCGGCCCTTTTATGGGAAGTGAGTTTGCCTATGAAGATATATCTTCACAGGAAATTGAAAAATATAGCTATAAGTACATAAAAGATGAAATAATAAATGATACAGACTGTTTTGTTATTGAAAGACATCCTGAATATAAGCACTCTGGATACACTCGACAGGTAGTCTGGATTAATAAAAACGAGTATCGTCCTGAGAAAATTGATTTTTATGACCGTAAAAATGTTTTACTAAAAACATTAATCTATTCAAACTACAAACAGTATCTGGATCAATACTGGCGCGCAGATACCATGCACATGGAAAATCACCAGACAGGTAAATCTACAACGTTGAACTGGAGTAACTATAAATTCAAAACAGGACTTACAGATAAAGATTTCAGTAGAAATAGCCTGAAACGTGCACATTGACCTAGTAACCTCCAGCATTGATAAACTAGCAGCTAACTACAATATGTATACGACAAATATAAAACTATATAGTAGCAATTATAAGTCGCTCATAAACTGGCTTATAAATTGCACGACAATTTTTTTATCATCGACAACGCACTGGATAAAAATATTAAATTCACACCAGAGCCTTACAGGACATATTGAGTGAGTAAATCATTTCTATATACTGCACTGGGAATTATTTCTATAACGTTTAGCGCACATGCCGAGCTATCTGGTAACTTTTCAATACAAAGTCGTACCTTTGTTAATGACCC
>JBFHVK010000099.1:0-9440 GCA_041589615.1 Gammaproteobacteria bacterium
CTTGGCCTACGCCGTACTAATGACTCGAATGAAGTTATTGATACGCCTGAAAACCGTGGCATGATTAATAAAGTGTCATATATGGTTAAGGCAGAGGAAGTTTAAGATGCAATTAAATAGTCTTAAGCCAGCAGCAGGCAGCCGTAAAACTAACAAGCGCGTAGGTCGTGGAATTGGTTCAGGTACAGGTAAAACCTGTGGTCGTGGTCACAAGGGTCAGAAGTCACGTAATGGTGGTTTCCATAAGGTCGGTTTTGAAGGTGGTCAGATGCCTTTACAACGTCGTTTACCTAAAGTTGGCTTTAATTCGCGATCAGCAAAATACAGTGCTGAAGTACGTCTTGACGAAATTCAGAAACTGGGTACAGACACCGTTACTCTTCAGTCACTGATTGAAGCTAACGTAGTACCTGCTTTCACAAAGAAAGCTAAAGTTATTTTGTCTGGTGAAATCAGTTCAGCTGTAACACTACAGGGCATTAATGCTACTAAGGGTGCTAAAGCAGCAATTGAAGCAGCAGGCGGCAAGGTAGAAGCAGCCTAACGGAAAATATAATGGCAGTTGACCTAAGCAAGTTGCAGGAACTCAGACAGCGCATCCTCTTTGTAGTGGGTGCGCTGATCGTTTACCGTATAGGAACCTTTATACCGGTTCCTGGTATTAATCCGACTATCATGTCTGCGATCTTTGATCAGCAGTCAGGCACTATCCTGGATGTATTTAATATGTTCTCAGGTGGTGCGCTTGAGCGTATGTCGCTGTTTGCGCTGGGTGTTATGCCTTATATCTCTGCATCTATTATTATGCAGTTACTATCGGTGACAGTGCCCAGTCTTGAACAGATGAAGAAAGAGGGTGAAGCGGGTCGTCGTAAGATAACTATGTACACCCGGTACGGAACAGTTGTTCTGGCATTATTCCAGTCTATTGGTGTTGCCAATATGCTGCTAACCCAGACTCATCAGGGTGCGCCACTGGTATATATTGAGTCTTCACTGTCATTTTATGTGATTGCAGTAACTTCACTGGTGACAGGGACGGTTTTCCTGATGTGGCTAGGTGAGCAGATTTCTGAGCGAGGAATCGGTAATGGTATTTCCATTATTATCTTCGCTGGTATCGTTGCCGGTTTGCCAGCAGCGATTGGTGGTACTGCAGAACTGGTAAGAACCGGTGAGTTGCACACTCTAACCGCTATCGTCCTGTTTATACTGGCAATAGCAGTTACTGCTTTTGTTATATTTGTTGAGCGTGGGCAGCGCCGTATTACGGTCAATTATGCCAAACGTCAGCAAGGACGTAAGATGTATGCGGCTCAGAGCAGCCATTTGCCACTCAAGCTTAATATGGCGGGTGTAATACCCCCAATTTTTGCATCGAGTATTATCCTGTTCCCTGCTACAATGGGCGGCTGGTTTGGCCAGTCTCAGGGCATGGAATGGCTGGCAGATCTGTCGACAACACTGTCTCCGGGTCAGCCTGTATATGTAATGTTCTATGCTGCTGCGATTATATTTTTCTGCTTTTTCTACACCGCGCTGGTGTTTAATAGCAGGGAAACAGCTGACAACCTGAAGAAATCCGGGGCATTTATCCCTGGTATTCGCCCAGGTGAGCAGACTGCAAAGTATATTGATGGTGTGATGACACGCCTGACTCTGGTGGGTGCGCTGTATATAACAGCCGTTTGTTTACTGCCAGAATTCCTGATTTTGTACTGGAATGTACCATTCTACTTTGGTGGTACTTCATTGCTGATCATAGTGGTGGTTGTTATGGACTTCATGGCCCAGATGCAGTCACACATGATGTCGCAACAGTACGAAGGCCTGATGAAGAAGGCTAACTTTAAAGGATTAGGTAAAAATACCTGATCTGTAACACTTAAGCGAGAGCAGTTATGAAAGTTCGTGCATCTGTAAAGAAGATCTGCAGAAACTGTAAGACAATTAAGAGAAAAGGTGTTGTTCGTGTGATTTGTAAAGATCCACGTCATAAGCAACGTCAAGGTTGATTTAAAGGCGAAATATCGCTAAAATGCCGCGCTTTGCGCGATTCTGGAGACGGATTGAATGGCCCGTATAGCTGGTATTAACGTACCTGATCAAAAACATACTGTCATAGGTTTGACCTATATCTACGGCATTGGTCTTACCCGTGCGCAGGGTATATGTGCAGCTGCTGGTATTGAACCAACAGCAAAAATTAACACGCTGAACGAAGAACAGTTAGAAAGTCTTCGTACAGAAGTGGGTAAATTCACTGTAGAAGGTGATTTACGCCGCGAAGTATCGATGAGCATAAAGCGTCTGATGGACATGGGTTGTAACCGTGGTATCCGTCATCGTCGTAGTCTACCGTTACGTGGTCAACGTACTAAGACTAATGCTCGTACACGTAAGGGGCCTAAGCGCCCGATCCGTAAGTAAAAACACGGGTAAATAATTGGTTATTTAGGTAACAGTAATGGCAAAACCAACGGCTAAAAAGAAAGTAAAACGCACGATCACTGATGGTGTTGCGCATATTTATGCGTCATTTAACAACACTATTGTGACCATATCAGATCGTCAGGGTAATACGCTGTCTTGGGCTACTGCAGGTGGTTCAGGTTTCCGCGGTTCACGTAAGAGCACACCGTTTGCGGCACAGGTTGCTGCTGAACGTGCCGGTACTCGCGCGAAAGATTATGGTGTTAAGAACCTCGAGGTTCTGGTTAAAGGTCCAGGTCCTGGACGTGAATCAGCAGTGCGTTCACTGAACAACGCTGGTTTTAAGATTACTAATATTAGTGATATTACCCCAATTCCACACAATGGTTGTCGTCCTCCAAAACGACGCCGTGTATAAGGCTGGAGAATAGTTGTGGCTCGTTATTTAGGTCCTAAGTGTAAGCTAAGTCGTCGTGAAGGCGTTGATCTGGAACACAAATCAGGCATTCGCGCACTGGATAGTAAATGTAAGCTGGAGCAGAAACCTGGTCAGCACGGTGCAGCTCGTGGTCGTCTGACAGATTACGGTTTACAGTTACGTGAAAAACAGAAATTACGTCGTATCTACGGCATTCTTGAAAAGCAGTTTGTAAACTACTACAAGAAAGCAGCGTCCAAGAAAGGCTCAACAGGTGAAAACCTGCTTCAGTGTCTTGAAACTCGCCTGGATAATGTCGTGTATCGCAGTGGATTTGGTTCTACTCGAAACGAAGCGCGTCAATTGATTAGTCACAAGGCAATCATGGTTAATGACCAGCTGGTTAATATCCCTTCTTACGTAGTCAAAGCAGACGACAAGATCTCTGTGCGTGAAAAAGCTAAGAAGCAGACTCGTGTACAGGACGCATTACAGCTTGCAAAACAGCGTGGTATTGCAGACTGGATTCAGCTTGATGAGAACAAGATGGAAGCAGTTTTCAAATCTGTTCCTGAGCGTAGTGATCTGTCAGCAGATATAAACGAACAACTGGTTGTTGAACTGTACTCCAAGTAAAGGATATCTAACCGAATGTCAGGCAAATCTGAAGAACTTCTTACTCCTCGTAATATTGATGTACACGCTTATAGCGATACACATGCGAAGATTGTACTAGAGCCACTAGAAAGAGGTTTTGGTCACACTCTGGGTAATGCATTACGTCGTATCCTGCTTTCGTCTATCGAAGGTGCAGCAATCATTGAGGCTGAAATTGACGGTGTGCTTCATGAATACAGCTCTTTAGAAGGTGTACAGGAAGATGTACTTGAAATACTGCTTAACCTTAAAGGTGTAGCAATCAGGATGCATGAGCGTTCAGAAGCAATGCTGACTCTTAAAAAATCAGGTCCTGGTGTTGTAACAGCTGGTGATATCTCTACTGACCATGATGTTGAAATTGTCAATCCTGATCATGTTATTGCAAACATTACAGGTAATGTTGAACTTAACATGACATTGAAGATTGGTAAGGGGCGTGGTTACCAGCCAGCTACAACGCGTAAGTCTGAATCTGCAGAGTCTTCATCAATTGGTTCACTGGCAATCGACGCTTCATTCAGCCCAATTCTACGTGTTGCATATACAGTAGAAAGTGCTCGTGTTGAACAGCGTACGAACCTGGATAAACTTATCCTGGATGTTGAAACAAACGGAACAGTTGATCCTGAAGAAACTATTCGTACAGCCGCTACTGTATTACAGAAGCAGCTGGCAGCATTCGTAAATCTTCAGAGCATTGAAGAAGCTGATGCACAGGATGAGGAAGAAGAAATCGATCCTATCCTGTTACGCCCTGTTGATGATTTAGAGTTAACAGTTCGTTCAGCTAACTGTCTTAAGGCAGAAAATATTTACTACATCGGTGACCTGATTCAGCGTACAGAAGTAGAGCTTCTGAAGACGCCTAATCTGGGTAAAAAGTCACTGACTGAAATTAAAGACGTACTGGCATCTCATGGTTTATCCCTGGGTGCAAGGCTTGAGAACTGGCCACCAGCGTCTATTCGTGAAAAACAGGCGAGCTAATTATTTAGCTCTCTAACAGAAGAATCTGTTCAAGGTATAAGATCATGCGTCATCGTAAATCAGGTCGTCAATTAAATAGAAACAGCAGTCACCGTAAGGCTATGTTTCAAAATATGGCTAACTCTTTGTTCAAGCATGAGTTAATCAAAACAACTCTGCCTAAAGCTAAAGAGTTACGTCGTGTAGCAGAGCCACTGATCACTCTTGCTAAAGAAGACAGTGTAGCAACTCGCCGCCTTGCATTTGATAGAATGCGTGATAAGGAAATGGTGGGTAAGTTATTTGCAGAACTAGGTCCTCGTTATAAAAATCGTCCTGGTGGCTATCTTCGTATAATGAAGTGTGGATTCCGTGCAGGTGATGCTGCTCCTATGGCTTATGTAGAGCTTGTAGATCGTCCGGAAACTTCTATGGAAGAGGCAGTTGAGACTGAATAAGTCCTAAGCTATCTGCTTTAGAAATGATTTATTGCCCGGCACGTTAACATAAGCTTACGTGTCAAGCATATAGAATAAAAAGCCCTTATCCTGCTGGATCAGGGCTTTTTTATAGCCGCTAAAAATCTTATAGTAATATCTGTGTGCGTTTCCTTTGTATTGATACATTCCAGTTTTATATGTTTGTATAGTGGAAAGCACTTTAGGGAGTGATTATAAAATTACTATATGTCCTTTAAAAGCCTGCGTAAATGATGAGGTTAAAATCATTAACACTATATCCCGTAGAGGAATTAAAATTTAAGATTATTTGTGCTTCAGCATTTGTTTAAGACAAGTGTCAGCTATTTAATGCTTTATTAATATCATCTGCTTAAACATTTATTTTAACTATAGTGCTAGCTCAAATAATGCTCTAACTCTCCTATAACCGTATCAGTATCTATGGGTTTTGCTATATGACCATTCATTCCTGAGTCCATGCATTTAATAATATCTTCTTTCATAGCATTTGCTGTCATAGCTACAATCGGTACATCTTTATAGCCATTTAATTTACGGATTTTTAACGTTGCTTCGTATCCGTCCATTTCAGGCATCTGTACATCCATAAGTATAATGTCATAGATATTATGTTTCGCCTTCTCTACTGCTTCTTTCCCATTGTTAGCAATATCTACTTTTAAGCCAGCGTGGCCGAAAAATTCTTTAGCAATCAGCTGATTTACTAGAACATCCTCAGCAATTAGTGCAGTTTTATTGATGAGTTTGTCTGAAAGAACATGTTTTTCAGTGCCGTATAATGAAGATTCACTAAGTTCTTTAATGAAATTTTTGTCCTCAGGCAGATAAGCGCTAAAATAGAAACAGCTTCCCTTGCCAGGTTCACTTTGTATTTTAAGTTCCCCTCTCATTAGCTCTATTAGCCATTTGCAAATTGATATTCCAAGGCCGGTGCCACTAAATTGTCTAGATGTGCTGGAGTCAATCTGCGCGATTGAGTCAAACAGGATTTTTTGATCGGTTTCACTTATGCCAGCCCCGGTATCTATAACAGAAAAGGTAATAAAATTAGCCTTTGAAGCTCGTGATACGTGGATTGTGACTGAGCCTTGAGAAGTGAATTTGATAGCATTGTTTGCAAGATTAGATAATATTTGAGTGAGCCTTATTGAATCGCCTATAAGGTATTTAGGGACATCGTTATTAATTCTGGTTGTGAATTCGAGGTTTTTTTCGATTGCTTTAACATTAAATACACTTACAAGACCTTCCAGAAGGCACTCAAGATCAAAGCCTGTAGAATTAATTTCAAGTTTTCCAGCTTCAATTTTTGAGAAGTCCAGTATGTCATTAAGGATATTCATTAATGTTCTGGAAGAAGACTTAAGTTTTCTAAGATATTCACGTTGCTTGTCATCAAGATCAGTTCGTAGAGTCAGTTCTGCCAGGCCGATTATTCCATTCATGGGGGTACGTATTTCATGGCTCATGTTTGCTAGAAAGCGGGTTTTAGATAAATTAGCTTTTTCGGCCTGCTCTTTTGCTTTAAGAAATTCCTGATTCAGGATTTCTAGCTCCATAGTTCGTTCTCTAACGCGAGATTCAAGTGTTGCATTAAGTTCTTCCAGGTCTTTTTCATGTTGTTTGCGTTGAGTTATGTCTATATGTGTACCAACCATGCGTATAGGAACACCTGAGTTACTTTTGATTAGAAAGCCGCGAGAAAGAATGTGTGCATAATGTCCTTTTTTATGTTGCATGCGGAGTTCAATCGAATATGATGGTGTTAAGCCAAGTTTGTAGTTATCAATGAGTTCAAGTGCTGCAGGCAGGTCGTCAGGATGGACAAGATTCTCCCAGGTAGTAAAAGAATTTTGTAATTCGTGGTCTTCGTAGCCTAATATTTGTTTCCATCTGGGTGAAAAATATACCTCATTAGTTACTATGTCCCAGTCCCATAATCCATCGTTGGCACCTTTCATGGCAAGTGAAAACCTTTCTTCGCTTTGTGTTAGCTTTTCTTCCCTTTTTTTTGCGGTTTTAATCATTTGATTGAAGGCATCAAATAGGCGGCTGAATTCAAAAGTCTCAGAGTTGTTATTGATTGTATGTAGGTTTTCATTTTTTAGTTTCTCTACTTCACTGGTAAAAGCGTTAAGTGGTTTAGTTAGTCTAAGTGAGAATAACATGGTTATAGCAATTGCAATTACTGATGTGATCAAGAATGCTATGATTAGATTCTTAACCAGTTCCCACATAGGTGCGCGTATTACTGAGTCTGGTATGCTCATCTGTAGTGTGTAGCCAGTGTTTCCTACAGGCGTGAAAATGTCGTGATGTACTTCATCATTTTGTCTGCTGCTGATATGAGTTAATGAGCCGTTAAGAATCTCATCTGCGGAATCTGCGATTGATCTTATTTCGCTATCACTAATTTTAACAGAGCTGACTGTTCTTTCGTCTAACTGGTCAAGTATATAGTTACCAGAATCGTCCTTTATATAGCTAATGACTTTATTATTGTCCCAGTGATAACTATAAGTTCCATCTTTGCTTAAAAGTGCAAGTCTTGCCAGGCCTGAAAATTCGTTTTCTATTTCGTTACGTAAATCCTGTATTTTCTGTTGCAGTGCCTGCCATGATAGTGAGCCGCCAATCATGCCTTTTAAAATGCCATTCCTGTCATGTACAGAAGCTGCCATAATTATCTGTGGCTGCTCAGAGGCATAATCAATAACTGGATTTGAAATGTACGATTTATGCTGGCTTAACAGGTTATTGCCAAATGTGTTTATCCAGTAGTCCTTGTTTTTAATGTTAATAAGTTTAGTTTTGCTAGCTGAGTCGTCGTAACTGCGTAGCATGTCATATCCAGGGTTGCCTGCTGATGTCTCGTAATAATAGCCATCAGGTCTTCCAATAATATAACTGTCAAAATATCCTGGCTTCTGCTCAAGAATGTTCCGAAGAAAGGGTGACATGCTTCTGTAGTCCATACTCTGAACTATAGGTGTTCTAGCAACTATATTTACCTCTACCAGTCTTGCATTCAAAAATGCCGCAAGTTTTTCGGCAGTTACTTCGAGGCGTTCCTCGGCAGAGCTAAGGCTAAGGCTGCTGGTTAAATTTGAGCTGTACCAGGCTGTATATAATAGTGCGATAGCCATGGGGAGTAAGCCGCCAATAATGAGTCCAAGTAAAATCTGATTACGTAATTTCATCTGTTGCTCTAGTCAGAATGTTGTTAGATGTTGTAGACAATAAACATGCGCCTGGTTGATGCAATGTGATTTTTGTACATTCAGTTGCTCTCCCGAATTTACTCAAACTGTTTTTAATTTAAATGTGATTAATGTGCCGAGAGTATCCCTGATTTCTGTGAAGCTTAAAAAACTATCAGGTCCAGGATCTGTCCAGTATAAACACATTAGTCTATAAACATCGGGCTGCTTTTCTGACTGTAGGTAGTAAATGGTGTTGTATGCGATAAGCAGTGGAGCTGTATCAGATACTATCAGGCTGGCATACAGTAACGGTTTGTTGCCTGTTAATGTTTCATCGATGACTTTAATTATATTGAATGTATCTGCATGAACTTTCTGTGCGTGCTTGCTTAGTGTAAGTATTTCAAATTCACAGAAAGGGTAGTATTCATTCACAGCATTAATGCTGTCGAATACCGTATCATTCTGGATAAAGATTCTCGCCCGATTGGGAGGTATGACAATGTCCCGGTTGAGGCTTAGAGTGGAGCCTGCTGGGACACTGTAAAGCGGTGAGTTAATATCACTAACTGGTTGATGGGTGCATGAGGAGAGCAGTACTATCAGTACATACAGGCCTAGTTGCTTCATGCATGCCGCTCCAGTTATTCATAGTTTTAATCTTACATAAGTATAGACGTTCAAAAGCTATTTATCCTGCTTCATAGCCATTTTAATCCTGGCCGGCTGCTTTCTTGAGGGCGTCATTTTTCTTTAATAACTTGGCCAGATAGTGCCCTGTGAAGGATTCATTTTCCCCGGCAACCTGTTCAGGTGTTCCCTGGGCAATAATCTGTCCTCCTCCCGAGCCACCTTCCGGTCCCAGGTCGATAATCCAGTCAGCCGTTTTAATAATATCCAGGTTATGTTCAATGATAACAATGGTGTTGCCATGATCGCGCAAGCGCACAAGCACGGCCAGTAATTGCTCGACATCATGGAAGTGCAGCCCGGTTGTGGGTTCGTCGAGTATATAGATAGTGTTCCCGGTATCACGCTTTGAAAGTTCTCTAGCCAGCTTGATCCGTTGTGCCTCACCGCCAGATAGTGTGGTGGCTCTCTGGCCCAGGGTGATATAGGAAAGCCCAACATCCATCAGTGTCTGCAACTTACGATGAATTACGGGGACGGCCTGGAAGAAGGGCAGTGCATCTTCGATGGTCATTTCCAGAACTTCGTGGATATTCTTGCCCTTGTATTTGATATCCAGCGTTTCGCGATTATAGCGTTTGCCCTTAC
>JBFHVK010000100.1:0-9417 GCA_041589615.1 Gammaproteobacteria bacterium
GCCACAATGCGCATCTGGAATAATCTTGGTAAATAGTTCAACTAGAATTTACCATTAAACCATGAGACATATTCGGATATTTCAGGATATAGAACTTGCAGCCAACCAGTCCATAACACTTGATAAGGCTGCAAGTAATCACCTGATTAAAGTATTACGCCTTAAAGACAAGCAGTCATTCACACTGTTCAATGGCTTGGGTGGTGAATTCAATGCAATCCTTGAAGTCTCTGGAAAATCTGCGATTGCACATATTCATGAATACCTTACCCCTAGAACGGAATCTCAGTTAAACATACACCTGTTACAGGGCATTTCCAAAGGCGATCGGATGGATATTGCCATTCAGAAATCGGTTGAACTTGGCGTTAATCGTATAACGCCAGTTTTCTGTAATCGCACTGTTGTAAACCTGAAAGCTGAACGCCTTGATAAAAAACTTAATCACTGGCGCGCAATAGCGGTTAGCGCCTGTGAACAATGCGGTCGAAACATAATTCCACACATTGACTCTGCTATAGATTTTAAGACCGCATTACAGGCTGGCTCTAGTACGTTAAAAATCTTGCTGGATCCGTTATCAAATACCAGTATTCATAGCATCTCGCCAAAAGACAATACACTTGCAATTCTGATCGGTCCGGAAGGTGGTCTTTCTGATGAGGAGATTGCGCTGGCAACCAATAGTGGCTTCAGCGGAATTCAACTTGGCCCCAGGATATTAAGAACTGAAACGGCTGCACTGGCTGCAATTACAACTGCCCAGACATTATGGGGTGATTTCAAATAACAACAAAAATGCAACCGTAGAAACTACTGGTTCATTATTTTCTTTATAATCAATTCCAGCTTTTCAAGATCCATAACACTGTAATTACCATCAGCCATCATTACCTTACTATCTATAGCCGGGTGTGTGATTTCATCTTTATTCGTTACAAGATCTGATGATTTAACATTTACAACTGTCGGCGCATCCTGCATCAATATAGAAACAAATGGAAAGTTTTTATCTTCACCAACTGAAAATAAAACCGCAGCTTTTACATTACCCGTGGCCAGACTCGGCATGCGTACACCGCCGAGTGCCTCAAATGAAACCAGGGGCACTGAATTACCACGCCAGTCAAGATAACCCAGCATCCAGCCTGGCTTATTAGCAACGTTAATAATATTTCGTATAGGCACAATTTCTGCAATTGCAGCATTTGGCATCAATAACTGATCACCATTAATTTTTAAAACAACACATTTAATCTGATCTTCAGCCATTAGCCTATTAACTCATGTATATTTTCCATCAGGTCATCTTCCTGATATGGCTTACCAAGGTACTTATTCACACCAATTTCCATCGCCTTGTCTCTGTGCTTGGAACCACTACGCGATGTAATCATAATAATTGGCAGATCTTTAAGGCGCTCATCATTTCGAACATGCGTAGCAACCTCATAACCATCCATTCTTGGCATTTCGATATCAAGCAACATTACATCAGGCTTAACTTCCTGCAACTGAGATACAGCATCGACGCCGTCTTTGGCTGTGATAACTTTCATATTATGGCGCGCAAGCATACGCTCTGTAACTTTACGTATAGTGATAGAGTCATCCACTACCATTACAATTTTCTCACGCTGCAAATCTTCTACTGGCGCAACTTCTTCTACTGCCGCCTCTGCTTCATCCTTGCTCACGTGGAATAATGAGTCACCTAATACCAGCGCATTCATTTCAAGGATGATTACCACACGGCCATCACCCAGAATCGTCGCTCCGGAAATACCCCTGACTGTACTGATTTGTGCACCGACTGGCTTAACAACTATTTCCCTTCGGCCAATTAATTCATCTACATGTAAGGCAACACTCTGCTCACCAACACGGGCTAGTAATACTGGGAACAGTTGCCCAGCCCTTGAATAATCAGGTTGCATACCTGTAAGAATATTACCAAGGTGTTTTAATTCATATTTGCTGCCCGCAAACTGATAATGATTTTTACCGCTGTCATAGAATTGCTGTAATTCAATACCAGATAAGCGCACAACACCTTCAATACTGTTCAGTGGTATTGCGTACACTTCCTCACCTACACTAACCAGCAATGCATGGTTAATTGCCAACGTAAGTGGCAGTCGTATTGTGAATGTCGTGCCTTTACCCTGGATGGTATCTATTTCGAGTACACCACCCAACTGTTTTATTTCACTGTCGACGACATCCATACCAACGCCGCGACCTGAGATCTGCGTTACCTTCTCTGCCGTACTAAATCCCGGCTCCATAATATATTGCAGGACATCATGATCACTAAGTTTGCTGTTAGCATCGAGTAAGCCTTTTTCTGTGGCTTTTTTTCGTATTGCATTAACATCAATACCACGGCCATCATCCTTGACCAGGATAACAACGTCACCACCTTCACGATCTACCGTAATATTCAGATGACCTGTTTCAGATTTGCCTGCGGTTGCACGATCTGCAGGTTGCTCAATACCATGAGATACTGCATTTCTAAGCATATGTTCAAGCGGTGCAACAATTCGGTCAAGTACTGTACGATCGACTTCTGATGTTTCCCCGGTAATATCCAGTTCTACATCTTTGCCAAGTTCTCTTGCAGTTTGCCTTACTATCCTTCTCAACCTGGATGCCAGCCCACCGAAATGAACCATACGGGTACGCATCAGACCTTCCTGAAGCTCGGTACTTACACGCGATTCCTGTAATAATAGTGTTTCAGCATCACGAACTTCTTCAGAAAGTATATCCTTGATACTTTCTATATCACCTACAGTCTCCTGCAGGCTTCGTGATATCTGTTGCATGGTGGAAAAACGGTCCATCTCAAGTGGATCAAAGTCCTTGTCATACTGGTCCGTTTCTTTTTCATAACGAGATAGAATTTGCGCTTCTGTTTCAATAGACAACTTACGCAATTGCTCACGCAAGCGGACTACTGTGTGCTCCATTTCAGAGAGGTTGAATGAGAAGTTGGTAATCTGCTGTCCCATTCGGGCATGATACACACTCACTTCACCAGCATGATTAACAAGCTCATTTAACAGATCAGATCTTACACGAACTTGCTCGTTAGCAATTGTATCTTTAGGCTGGGCAGCCTGAGTTTCTGTTTTTTGCGCTGTTTTGTCCAGAGTATGCTTTGAACTACCTGCATCGACCTCATTCGCTGAACTTTCCGGCTTTACAGTTTCCTGCTTTACTGGCGCTGGTGCTGGAGCTTCGGGTTCTTCTACAACTAGTTCTTCAGGCTCTTCTTTAAGACTGCTTAATGTTGTTGCTCTATTAAGATCCGCATCATCTTCTAGAACCGCTTCAGGCTTAATTTCCATCTCATAGGATGTATCATCCAGGGAGATATTTTCCAGATCAAGCTCATCTTCAGTACTGATTTCTTCTTCAAGAGTGACTTCGTCTTCAGGAATTTCAAAGCCAAAATCTTCTGAGAGAATTGACTCTTCAGTCAACTCGATATCAAAATCTTCTTCAACTAGTGAATCTGTTTCTTCACTTACGGCAGGTTCGGGCTCTTCATCCTCTTCATTGGTAGAAACCTGTGCTGCACGAGTAGTTGGCTCTTTGCCCTGACGCAACGCATCTATATGGGAAATAAGACCTTCTGCCGTTGAAAGAGGCTCTCTCTCCTTAACCTTCGACAGCATATCAGATAGCTGATCGAGAGATTCGTGCAGGACGTTCGACATATCTTTATTAAACGAGACATGGCCATCATTTACAGCAATAATGAGTGATTCAAGAGCATGTGTAAGATCACCTACCGGACTCAAATCTGCCATCCGAGCGCCACCTTTCAGGGTATGCAGGTGACGTTGTAAATCCATAACACTTTCTTCGTCGCTATTATTTGAATTCCATCTCTGCAAACTATTTTCACAGCTATCCAGTAGCTCTTCAGCTTCCTCAAGAAAGATATCAACTAGCTCATCATCAACATCCGAGTAACTTACGAGAGACTCGACTGGCGCAGCCTTTACTACCGGCGCAGGCTTTTCTTCTGGTACTTTTAACGTTTCCGGCTCTGCTGATTCTTCAAGGACAATTTCAGGTTCGTCTTTATTTTCATTTTCAGCTCGAACCTGATCGCTAAGCTCCGCTATACGTTGAAGCAGATTCTTATCCGACTGTAACCTCTGATTTTTATCACCAAGCTCAGACAGCATTTGCGATACTTTATCTGTTACCGCTGAAATTAATTCCACTCCTGAAGCAGAGATACTTTGATCATCTCTTTCCAGGTGAAGTCGAACATATTTTTCCAGACCACCACATAACTCGGCAATCTCGTCAACCTCAGCTGTTCTGGCGCTACCGAATAAAGTATGTAGAGCACGTAGAAGGGCCGCACTTGATGTTAGTGGCTCACTACCCTGTTGATGCTGATCGAGCAGCATTCTTACTTCTTTAAGGTGATTTTCTGATTCTTTCTTGAAAATATCGAACAACACAGGATCAATATAAATCTGCATTGTTTCTTCATCTGGTGAAACTGATTCAGCTTCTTCCTCAATTTCAAGGAGTGGCTCTTCAATAGACTCTATCTCAACATCTTCTACTACATCTTCATCATCAGATGTTGCAATTTGTAGTGCTTCCAGTTCCTGAGTCAGGTCTATATCAAACTCTTCTTCGACACCCTCGTCAGATAACTCCAGCGTGCCTTCTTCGAAATCAATCGTTTCCTTTTTACCCTCTTCCATCTCCAGCATTAATTCATCTTCGGAGATCTCGGGCATCATTTCGTCTTCGGATATCTCGAATGATTCCGCAATTTCAGTTTCATCATCGGACATATCGATGTCTATCGATTCCGAATCAAAATCAATCGAGTCATCAGCTACTGATAACTCTTCCGTAGCAGCCACTTCATCTGCTTCAACTTCTGCTGCTACCTCTGTTTTAACAGGTTCGGCCTTTGCAGTTGTTTCAGCCACCGCCGGCTTTTGATACTTTCCCAGCGCATCTGCCCTGTCTATCAAGTCGTAAATATTAGGTATAGGCGCCCTGTTACCTTTCAGCTGCTCAATCAGCTGAGGCAGTACAGACAGTGCTTCATCGAGTATATCGAATATTTCCTGTGTTAATGGTCGAGACTTATCAATCACCCTGTTCAGCATGTTTTCAAAGTTCCATGCGAACTCACCAATCAACTGTGCCCCAATCAGACGACCACTACCTTTAAGTGTATGGAATGATCGCCTTATAGTAATTAACGCATCTTCATTATTATGATCTCTTGCCCATAGTGGCAGCTGCTCATTTAATGATGCCAGCTCTTCAAGTGCCTCCTCTATAAATATTTCGAGGATTTCTTCATCGGCATCATCACCAAGAATAACATAGCGCTCTTCTTCAACTGCAGCAGCCCTGCTTTCTGGTTTCGCAGTCTCACTTTTTTCAGTAATTTCTGGCTGTTCGGCAACTTCAGGTGAAGGCACTTCTGTAACTTCAGGCTCAATCTCAGCAACACTTTCTACACTCTTACTTTCTACGCCCTGACTCTCAGTTCTTTCGTTTAGACGATCAGCAGCTGTGTTACCAGAATTCATTGATAACTCAAGATCTGGTCTACCTTCCTGTAATGCCTCCAGATAATATTCAACACTGGTCACAACATCTGCAAGATCATTCTGCGCTTCAGCATCAGGCACTACGCCAGCATTAAGCATTACCTTGGCGACATAGTTTCTTACAGCATCTGTTTGATGTTTTAGTTTCTGCACAGGCAACATAAACATCGCGCCGTCAACTTCATCAAGTCGTGCAACCACTATTTCAAGTAGATTTCTATCTGTTGGGCTATCCAGGTAATTAAGAATTGCCTGACGCGCATCACTAAAGTCCTGTAAGGCTTCGCGAATGACTGCAGTTAAAACTGCCATGTATTCGGATTCAGGCATATCACCCAGATCACCAAGACGCTGCACAACAGCCTCAGTTTCTCCAGATGATGATTTACTTGCAATGAAGCTATTTAACTGTGATTCAACTGACAACAGAACGCCGGCTATATCCATTATCAGCTCATCACTGGATTCCTGTTCACCAGATATAATCTTGCTAATAATAACCTGCTGCTCCATAACCTGTTCACGTGGCATACCCAGGCCGAGCATTGATAATGTATCACCAATCTTCGTTAACAGATCCGGAAGATTAGCAAGCCGAGCAACATCCTGAATTTCACTGTGAACAAATATTTCCAGAGAGTCTTTTACTTCAAGCAGATCTTCACGTATTCCTGAAGATACCGTTGTGAGTAATTCTGCATTCAAACCACCCATACCGGAACGCACTTCTTCCAGCTCACTATCTGCCGGTAACAGCTCTTCAAGTCGATAGGTGGTTTTTATTTTCTGAACACGCGGCGACTCTGTTGTAATTCGCGCCACGTAATAAAGCAGGTTTTTTAATAAATCAGTTGGCGTATTTTTAGCAAAAGTTTCTTCATCACTATCAATCAATTGCTTGATGCTTCGATCAACCTGACCCATTAGCATCTTGATACTGACATTTGAATCTATACCATTGTGCGTCAAGCCTTCTACCAAAGCGGCACTTATTGACCAAATTCTTTGAGTTGCTGCCTGAGCTGATTTTTTCTCCAGCTCGCCAAGTACCGCGAGAATCCGCTTTAAACTTGCCGCAACTTTTTCACCTTTGAACCAGCCAAGCAAACCGATCTGGTAATGTGGACGAAGTTTCTTTGCGGTAGGAAGTAATTGCCCCGATTCAGCCTGAATATCTGCAGCATCAGCTGCCGACTCCATATCAGGAAAGAAAAGCACATTCTCTGACAGGAGGCTTGCATTTCGAGACGCGCGCAAGTCATTTAACAGGGGCAACAGCACCATAGGCACATCTTTGCTTCCTGATTGCAGGCTCTCAAGATAATCTGGTAGCTGCAACATTGAACGCATCAATACATCATATGCGTCATCAACTTTCTGTATTTTTCCGTTTAATAACGCCTCGGAAACTTTTTCCATTTCCTCAGCTAACTGAGCAGCACCATAAAGTTCAACCATCTGCAATGTGCCCTGCACCATATGCAAATGTTCTACCGATTCACGTAAGCGGTCTGCGTCATTCGGATCTTCAATATACGCAGACAACGAAGTCTGCGCTTCCTGAAGTATCAGGTCGAGTTCTTTCTTTACCCACCGTAAAGAATTATATTCAACAGTATCCTCTGCTTTCATCTGTTCCGCCAAACGTTTGGATTAACCATTCAGTATTACTGTTTCAACCTGCTCGTCGCTGTCAGGCAGCTTAAAGCCGGCTACGGATTTACGTAATTCATTTGCTAGTTCACTCAGGTTACCGATCGAAGCTGATGTTTCTTCAGTACCTTCAGATGTCTGCAGCGTGATCTCCTGAATAACATTCATGGTATTTGATACATCCATCGCAACCGATGCCTGTCTGTTAGCAGAATTGGATATACCACGAATCAGTTCTGCAAGTTCATCCGATACGTTCTCGATTTCGATCAGAGCGCCACCCGCATCCTCGGCCATTTTCGCACCGCTTACCACGTTAGTGGTTGATGCTTCCATGGAGCTAACCGCTTCGTTTGTATCAGACTGGATTGTTTTAACCAGTGCTTCGATCTGCTTGGTTGCATTACCAGCACGTTCTGCAAGTCGCTGTACCTCGTCCGCTACCACCGCGAAACCACGACCCGCTTCACCCGCGGTAGATGCCTGGATAGCAGCATTCAATGCCAGGATGTTCGTCTGGTCTGCGATTTCAGTGATCAGGCCAACGATATCACCGATCTCCTGGGATGATTCACCCAGTCGCTTGATACGTTTTGATGTTTCCTGAATCTGTTCACGAATCGTATCCATACCGGTAATACTACGTCGTACAATTCCCGCACCTTTCTGTGCGATTTCAAGTGATTTATGCGCAACTTCCACCGAGCCTTCCGCATCTTTCGATACCGCTTTCATCGAGTCGGCCATGTCTGTAATCGCCGCTGACGCTGATGCAATCTCACGCGCCTGGTGCGCTGATGCATCGGTGAGTCGAGTCGCAGTCGCCTGCGTTTTTTCTGCCGCTGAGGACACTTCCACCGCAGTAGTGTTGATAGTTGTTACCAGTGAGCGAAGTGCGTCGATCGCATAGTTAACCGAGTCTGCTATTGCACCCGTTATTTCTTCGGTTACGGTGGCGTGTACAGTCAGGTCACCTTCCGCGAGGTTAGCCATTTCATCCAGCAGTCGAAGGATCGCTCGCTGGTTCCTTCTGTTTTGTTCGAGAGCCGCATCCTCACGTTCACCAGAGTCGCGGATAAGCAAACCACCCGCAATGATGATAACGATTACAGCAAGACCACCCGCACCGAAACCTGCCCAGCGGAATATCTCAAGGAATTCACCATGCTTGACGATACTTTCTTCAAGAGTGTCAGTTTCTTCAAGCAACTGCACACCCATGGCTTCTACTTCACCTGCCGAATTTTTAACATCAAAAAGATCTGGTGATAATTCGAGTATGGCTTCTACGTGATCTGAAACCGAACTAAACAACATCGCCACTTCACGCAACTTTGTTCTAACGACCTCATCATCTATCTTTTCTATCCGCAATGCTTTTGAACCTTTGAGCATCGCTTCTAGAACAGCACCAAATCGTGCAGCGTCTCGACCGAATCGGTCGGCTGCAGCTGCTGCACCTTCACCACCTGAAAGTACACGGTTCATGTTATTTTCTATACGCTGGGTAAGCATCAACTGACGCGATGCCATAAACACCTGGTGAGGTGGAGCTTTACGCTCAACCAGCAGGTCAACAACTTCTTCAGAGAATGACAGTAACTGGGGAATAAATTCCTGGATTACCAGTACGAATTCACCAACCTCCGATATAGCCAGTTTACCGTCGATGATACGGCCGATATTTCCCCGGTAGCTAGATGCCGCAAACTCGTTTGTAACATCGCCTATCCATACTTTCTGTACTTCTTCAAATTGTGGTCTTGTCGATGATGGAAGTGCTGGCAAGTTCTTATCCGGATTACCCGATGAAAAGGTAATCAGGGTTTGGTCGAAACGATCTCTAAGCTGTTCAAGCTGAGAAAATGCAGCTTCCTTACCTGCTGCCGATTCGAGTGATAATGTTGCGAGTCGCTGTGAAAGTAATTTCTGTTCTGAAACAATTTCCAGGTACTGCTGTTGGTTTGTTTGCTGAGTAGCTGCGTAATATAGACTACCGCCCATTACCAGAATAGAGATAATCAGTATTACACCTAGTACCAAAATCGGTTTACTAATTGCACCCAAGGCAAACGGATTTCGCTTTGCTGCACTCATATTATTTTTCTCTCCCAGCCAGCTCCGGTTAAGGACTATCTGTAACTATTCGGTA
>JBFHVK010000101.1:0-9376 GCA_041589615.1 Gammaproteobacteria bacterium
ACTAAAAAGAATCCCGCATTCGCGCCAGGGATGGCTGTAGTGATTTCGCTAACGAAGTCTCAGAAGCTGGTCTTGAAAAATTGGTAGACACGCTATCTTGAGGGGTTCTTGCGTGTGAAGATGACACGTATATCGAGGGTGCGAAGCACAGAGGTGCACGAAGTGCCCATAAAAAGTTAAAAGCCGATGTGGTGAAATTGGTAGACACGCTATCTTGAGGGGGTAGTGGCGCAAGCCGTGCCGGTTCGACTCCGGCCATCGGCACCATATTTTCTGGTGTTAAACGCAGACATAATAAGAAGGCTATCAGGCCTCATTCATTTCATTCAAGCGTGGTTCGCAGGTGTTGCCCCTGTTAGTGGGGGCAATCGTGTGGAGTTATTCAGATGATTAGCCCAGGCTATGACTCTTCGAATATCAATTTCCGAATGTGGCAATGTCATGTAATTAACCGGTAATTGATATAAATTAATAATATATTAATACTCTAAATTACCGATGGGTTTTACTGGCTTATTTTTGTAATATTAATCATGCTATAAAGCACGCTAATAAATCACACTTATCATGAGATACAGATAATATGTGATGACATGTGGTGGCTTTTTTAATAAAGTCAAACATCAAAAAATAAATACAAGAGCTTGCCATGTCTATAACGACCTGGGAGAAGAATTAAAATGCTCGAAAATTATATACCTGTTCTAATTTTTATTTGCCTTGGTCTTATTGTTGGCCTGGTTATGATTACACTTGGTGGATTCATTCTTGCGCCAAGAAAACCTAATGCTGAAAAAAATTCACCTTACGAATGCGGCTTCTCTGCATTTGAAGACGCGCGTCTTAAGTTTGACGTACGTTATTATCTGGTTGCTATTCTATTTATTATTTTTGATCTGGAAATTGCTTTTCTGTTTCCCTGGGCAATTGTGCTCGAAGATATAGGTCTGTTTGGTATTCTTGCCATGGGTTTGTTCCTGGGTATTCTGGTGATCGGTTTCATTTATGAGTGGAAGAAAGGAGCACTGGAATGGGAATAGAAGGTATTCTTGAAAAAGGCTTCGTTACTACTTCTGTAGATACGGTGGTTAACTGGGCACGTACCGGTTCCATGTGGCCAATGACATTCGGCCTGGCGTGTTGTGCAGTTGAAATGATGCAGGCGGGTGCTTCTCGATATGATCTCGACCGTTTCGGTATTGTTTTTCGTGGTTCACCCAGACAGTCTGATGTGATGATTGTGGCGGGTACGCTGACCAATAAAATGGCGCCTGCATTACGCAAGGTATATGACCAGATGGCAGAGCCTCGCTGGGTTATCTCAATGGGTTCCTGTGCTAATGGTGGTGGCTACTACCATTATTCCTATTCTGTGGTGAGGGGATGTGACCGAATTGTGCCGGTCGATATTTATGTGCCGGGTTGTCCTCCCACGGCAGAAGCATTGATCTACGGAATATTACAGTTACAGAACAAAATTAAACGCACCTGTACAATAGCGCGGTAAGCGAACTAGATAATAATATGACTCACGCTGATACTCTTTCTCAAAAGCTTGCGCAAAGCTTCCCGGGGCAGTTGCTAAGCAACCGTTCAGAACACGGCGAAGTAACCATTGAAGTTGCTGATAGTGATTATCTGTCAGTTTGTAAAAAACTTCGTGATGATGAGCAGTTTGCCTTTGGCATGCTGATTGATCTCTGTGGTGTTGATTATTCAGCTTACGGCCAGGATGAATGGAAAACCAATGCCTCGGCAAATGGTTTTAGTCGTGGTGTAGATACGGCTACACATGGTCGCTTGAAGTTTGGTGATGAGCTCCCAGAGAGTGGTGGAGACCGCAAGCGGTTTGCAGCAGTCGTGCATCTTCTGTCAATCAAAAACAATCAGCGTCTGCGTGTGCGAGTATTTGCTGAAGATGACAGCATGCCTGTAGTGAAATCAGTGGTTGATATCTGGAATGGCGCTAACTGGTTCGAGCGAGAAGCATTTGACCTGTATGGATTGCATTTCGACGGTCATCCAGACTTAAGACGTATTCTTACCGATTATGGATTTGTTGGTCATCCATTCAGAAAAGATTTTCCTTTGTCGGGTAACGTGGAAATGCGTTATGACCCCGAGAAAAAACGCGTTGTCTATGAACCTGTATCGATAGAGCCTCGTGTTCTTGTGCCTCGAGTCATCCGTGAAGATAACCGTTACACCCTTCCTGAGGATGAAGATTAAATCATGCCAGAAATTCGTAACTACACACTGAACTTTGGTCCGCAGCATCCGGCGGCTCACGGCGTATTGCGCCTGATCCTTGAAATGGATGGCGAGGTGATCCAGCGTGCTGATCCTCATATCGGTTTGCTTCACCGTGCGACTGAAAAACTGGCGGAATCCAAGCCCTATAACCAGAGCATTGGTTATATGGATCGTCTCGATTACGTGTCGATGATGTGTAATGAACATAGTTATATCCTGGCTATTGAAAAACTGCTGGGTATTGAGGTGCCAGAACGCGCACAGTATATCCGTGTTATGTTTGATGAAATTACGCGCTTGCTGAATCACCTGCTATGGATCGGGGCGCATGGCCTCGATGTAGGCGCAATGACTATGTTCCTGTATGCCTTCCGTGAACGTGAAGATCTGATGGATGTTTATGAGGCGGTTTCAGGTGCGCGTCTGCATGCAACCTATTATCGCCCCGGTGGTGTGGCTCGTGATCTGCCAGACTCCATGCCACAGTACAAGGCAACAAAATGGCACAGCCAGAAAGAAGTGAATCGACTCAATGAAAATCGTAGTGGTTCACTGCTCGATTTTATTGAAGACTTTGCGATTCGATTCCCCAGATATGTCGATGAATACGAAACACTGTTAACCGACAACCGTATCTGGAAACAGCGTCTGGTAGATATTGGTATCGTGTCTCCCGAGCGTGCACTGCAGCTTGGTCTTACCGGTCCCATGCTGCGAGGTTCGGGTATTGAGTGGGATCTGCGCAAGAAACAGCCCTATGAAGTCTATGACCGTATGGATTTTGATATTCCCGTGGGTACAAATGGTGACTCTTATGATCGTTACCTGGTGCGTATGGAAGAGATGCGTCAGTCGAATCGAATTATCAGGCAGTGTGTTGAATGGCTGAGAAAGAATCCGGGCCCGGTAATGGCCGAGGATCATAAAATCACACCGCCCAGACGTGAAGAAATGAAATCTGACATGGAGTCCCTGATTCATCACTTTAAACTGTTTACAGAAGGCTTCTGCTTGCCGGAAGGTGAAGCTTATGGTGCTATCGAACATCCGAAAGGTGAATTTGGTGTGTATCTAATATCAGATGGTGCCAATAAACCATACCGTGTGAAAATTCGTGCGCCCGGTTTTGCACATCTTTCTTCTATAGATGAAATGACACGTGGACACATGCTCTCTGATGTAGTGGCGGTGATTGGTACACAGGACATCGTATTCGGCGAGATCGACAGGTAATCGGGACAGGTAATGAGTACAACGACTGAAGAAAATATTTTAAGCGCCCATACCATCGAAGAAATAGATGAATGGGTATCACGCTATCCTGAAGACCGTAAAAAATCTGCAGTACTGGCAGCCCTGCGAGCAGCACAACACCAGAATAATGGTTATTTAACGGTGCCATTAATGGACGCCATCGCAGATTATCTCGAGTTGTCAAAAATTGAAGTATATGAAGTTGCCAGTTTCTACTCTATGTATGAGTTGAATCCGGTGGCGCGTCATAATGTCGCGGTATGTACAAATGTATGCTGCATGTTGATGGGCTCGGATACGATTGTCGATCATCTGCAGAAAAAGCTCGGTATCAAGCTGGGTGAGAGTACTGCAGATGGGCGTATCTACCTGAAGGTTGAAGAGGAATGTCTTGCAGCCTGTGCCGGTGGACCCATGATGCAGGTTAATCATAAATATTACACTGATCTCACACCTGAAAAGGTTGATGAGATTATAGACGCGCTGGAGTAAGCATGGCCAACGAAGTTTGCTACGCAACCCTGCAATTCGATGACGAGCAATGGTCATATGAAAACTACCTGAAAGTAGGTGGTTACCAGGCATGGAATAAAATTCTGGATGAAAAACTCTCTCCGGAAGATGTCATAGAAATTGTCAAAGCCTCTGGTTTACGAGGTCGTGGTGGCGCAGGTTTTCCTACCGGACTAAAGTGGAGCTTTATGCCCCGCAATGCGCCGGTGCAGAAATACATTGTCTGTAACTCGGATGAATCTGAACCTGGAACCTGTAAGGACAGGGATATTCTGCGTTTTAATCCACATGCGCTGGTAGAAGGTATGGTGATTGCAGGTTACTGCATCGGTGCAACCGTGGGTTACAACTATATGCGCGGTGAATTTCTTGATGAGCCATACGAACACTTCGCTCAGGCAGTAAAAGAGGCCTATGAGCATGGATACCTCGGCAAGAATATAAAAGGCAGCGGTGTAGATTTCGATCTTTATCCAACGCTCGGCGCAGGTGCGTACATTTGTGGTGAAGAAACCGCTTTGCTTGAATCACTCGAAGGCAAGAAAGGCCAACCACGTTTTAAACCGCCATTTCCTGCAAATGTAGGTCTCTATGGTAAACCGACAACCATCAATAACACTGAATCACTATCGTCTGTACCGAGCATTGTTCGCAATGGTGCGGAGTGGTTTAAAAACTTCGGTGTAGAAAATTCCGGCGGTGTGAAATGTTTTTCGGTGTCAGGCCATGTGAATAAGCCGGGTAATTTCGAAATCAATATGGGAACACCTTTTAAGGATCTTCTCGAACTGGCCGGTGGTGTGAAAGACGGGCGTAAACTTAAAGCCGTTATACCCGGTGGTTCTTCGGTACCTGTTGTGCCCGCAGACGTAATGATGGAACTGAATATGGATTATGACTCCATTTCAAAAGGCGGTTCCATGCTGGGTTCGGGCGCTGTGATCGTGATGGATGAAACCACCGATATGGTAAAAGTACTACAGCGCATCTCACGTTTTTATTTTTCAGAGTCCTGTGGTCAGTGCACACCCTGCCGTGAAGGTACCGGCTGGTTGTATCGCATGCTGACACGTATCGTTGAAGGCAAGGGGATGCCGGAAGATCTGGATAAGCTTGATGATGTGGCATCAAAAATTGAAGGCCGCACAATCTGTGCACTGGGTGATGCCGCAGCAATGCCGGTAAGAAGTTTTGTAAAACATTACCGTCATGAATTCGAATATTATATTGAACATAAACGTAGCATGGTGGAAGGCGCATAATGGCCGATGACATAGTCACATTTACCGTTGATGATATCGAGCTGCAGGCACCTAAGGGCTCGATGTTAATCAAGGCAACAGATAAGGCCGGAATACATATTCCACGTTTCTGTTACCACGACAAGTTGTCAGTTGCGGCTAACTGCCGTATGTGCCTGGTAGAAGTTGAGAAAGCACCTAAGCCAATGCCGGCCTGTGCCACGCCAATTATGGAAGGCATGGTCGTTCACACCAAATCGCCTAAGGCGATTGCAGCGCAGAAATCAGTAATGGAATTCCTGCTAATTAATCATCCACTGGATTGTCCAATCTGTGATCAGGGCGGTGAGTGTGAACTGCAGGATATCTCACTGGGCTATGGTGGAGATGCATCTCAATACACAGAAGTGAAACGTGTTGTTGTTGATAAAGATATTGGTCCACTCATTTCAACTGAACTGACGCGTTGTATACAGTGCACTCGTTGTGTTCGTTTCGGTGAAGAAATTGCGGGTATGCGTGAACTGGGTATGACCGATCGTGGTGATCGCGCAAAAATCGGCACCTTTATTGAAAAAAGTGTCGACTCGGAAATGTCCGGTAATGTTATCGACATCTGTCCGGTAGGCGCATTAACGGCCAAACCGTCACGCTTCTCGGGCCGTGCATGGGAGATGCAGCAGCATGCATCCGTATCGCCACACGATTCAGTGGGTTCGAACCTGTTTATGCATACACTGGATGGTCAAGTAAATCGTGTTGTGCCTAGAGAGAATGATGCTATTAATGAAGTCTGGATTTCAGATCGTGATCGCTTTAGCTATCAGGGTATCTACGCGGATGATCGAGCAACGTCACCTCTGATCAAACAGAATGGCGAGTGGCAGGAAACAGACTGGGATAGCGCACTGCGTTTTGCAGCAGAAGGCCTGCAGTCGATTGTGAAGCAGAACTCTGCTGATGAACTTGCCTGCTGGATTTCACCTAATGCCACGCTGGAAGAGCATTACCTGGCGCAGAAACTGTGTCGCAAACTGGGTAGTAATAATATTGATCATCGCCTGAGACAGGTTGATTTCACTGATCAGGACTTTGCCCCGATTATGCCCTGGATTGGCAAGGATATTCAGTCCATTGAACGCCTGCAGGCTATTTTGCTGGTGGGTTCGCATGTGCGTAAAGACCAGCCACTGGTTGCGCATCGTTTCAGAAAAGCATTTCGTCATCACCAGGTTAAAATTTCTGCAATCAATCCGCGTAAATTTAACTGGCGCTTCAAAACCAGTCATGAACTGATCTCTAATGCCGAAGGCATGGTAGAAAATCTTGCGGCCGTGGCTAAAGCGGTGGGTGGTATTGAGCAGTCATCACTGAAAAGCCTGATAGATAGCGCAACGCTAACCGATGTTCATACAGCCGTTGCAGAAGAGCTTAAAACAGCTGGCGAAGCCGCGACCATCTTCCTTGGAAATATCGCATCACAGCATCCCCAGTATTCTATTTTACGTGCATTGAGTCATGCCATTGCAGTACAGACGGGTGCAACCCTGGCCTATCTACCAGAAGCGGCGAATGCTGCGGGTGCCTGGCTGGCAGGTAGTATTCCTCACCGCCTGGCGGGTGGTGCGAGTGCGAATGCTGCAGGTGCGACGATTGTCGATATGTTGCAATCACCTAAGAAAGCACTGATAACAATTAATATTGAACCCGAATATGATGTCGCTAATCCATCAGCAGCTGTTAAAGCAGCAAAGGCTGCAGATTTCTGCGTGGCGGTGTCGCCCTATGTTACACAGAGCATGAAAGATTATGCTGATGTGATCTTACCGCAGGCTGCATTCTCGGAATCTTCTGGCACCTTCGTTAATGCAGAAGGTGCATGGCAGGGTTTCAGGGCGGCGACTTCTGCGCTGGCTGATTCACGTCCTGGCTGGAAAATATTACGTGTACTGGCAAACCTGCTAAACCTTGAAGGTTTCGATTACATGTCTTCTGAAGATGTTCGTGATGAACTGAAGTCACAGTGTAGTGATATTCAGTTGAGTAATGAACTATCGGCCGATGCGCCTATGGCTAGCCTGTCTTCATCATCTGGTTTACAGCGCGTTGCTGAAATTCCTATTTATGCAACTGACTCGCTTGTGCGCAGAGCTTCTTCCCTGCAGAAAACAAAAGATGGAGATCAGGAATACCTCACTATTAATACTGCACTGGCGAACAAGCTTGGGCTGGAAGATGGTGACAAGGTTAAATTCGGTCAGGATGGCAGTAGTGAATATGCCAGTGTAAGAATTGATGATACGGTTGCCGATGACTGTGTCTGGTTACCTGCTGCACAAACCATCAGTATTCACATGGGTGAAAGTTTTGCCCCTATCGAGCTGGAGAAAGCCTGATGCTTGAATGGATCACTTCAACGGCAATTGCCTTATGGGAATGGTTACCACAGTGGCTACAGGTGCTGGCAGAAAACGTATTTTTCATCGTCATTATTATGGTTCCACTGATGCTGTGCGTGGCCTATGTGACCTATGCAGAACGAAAAATTATCGGTTATATGCAGGTTCGTCTTGGACCAAATCGTGTCGGTCCAAAAGGCTGGTTACAGCCCATAGCCGATGCACTGAAGCTGATGTTCAAGGAAATCGTTATACCCACGAACTCAAACCGATTCCTGTTCCTGCTGGCACCTATGCTTACACTGGGGCCTGCGCTGGCAGCCTGGGCTGTAATACCTTTCTTTGATGGAGCACAGCTTTCGCAGCTGAATGCGGGACTGTTATATATTCTGGCACTGACTTCGATGGGTGTTTACGGCGTCATCATTGCCGGCTGGAGTTCGAACTCTAAATACGCAATGATGGGTGCCTTACGTTCAGCAGCACAGGTTGTTGCTTATGAAATTGCCATGGGCTTTGCACTGGTGGGTGTACTTATGGCAAGTGGCAGCCTTAATCTGGCAGATATTATTGCACGCCAGGCGGGTGGTTTCTGGAACTGGTTCTGGTTGCCTTTGCTACCACTGCTGGCTGTATATTTTATTTCCGGTCTGGCTGAAACTAATCGTGCACCATTCGATGTCGCTGAGGGTGAATCTGAAATCGTCGCCGGTTTCCATGTTGATTACTCAGGCATGGCTTTTGCTGTGTTCTTCCTCGCGGAATATGCGAATATTATTCTGATCTCTGCACTGACAGCATTAATGTTTTTCGGTGGCTGGATGTCGCCATTCGCTTCATTATCAGATCACCTGATTTTTGGCGATGGCATACACTGGTTTATCGTTAAAACCATGTTCTTTATTTATCTTTTCCTCTGGTTCCGTGCAACCTTTCCTCGTTACCGCTATGACCAGATTATGCGACTTGGCTGGAAAGTATTTATCCCGGTTACGATTGTCTGGATATTTGTTGAAGCAGTGATGGTGGTTATGCAGGTTGGGCCATGGGCTGTATCTACTGGTGCAGGCATATAGGAGCAGAAAGCATGAGAATGATTAAACATTACCTGAAAAGTTTTCTCTTCCTGGAACTGTTAAAAGGCATGATGGTTACTGGTGGTTACCTGTTCAAGCGGAAGATCACACTGCAGTACCCAGAGCAGAAAACTCCAATATCTCCACGTTTCCGTGGCCTGCATGCACAACGTCGTTATGCCAATGGTGAAGAACGTTGTATTGCCTGTAAGTTATGTGAGGCTGTGTGTCCTGCGCTGGCAATTACGATTGATGTGCAGGAGCGAGAAGATGGTACCCGACGTACTTCACGTTATGACATAGATTTGTTCAAGTGCATCTACTGTGGTTTCTGTGAAGAAGCCTGTCCGGTTGATGCGATTGTTGAAACAGATGTATTTGAATATCACTTCGAGAATCGTGGTGAGAATATCATGACCAAGGAAAAGCTGCTGGCGGTAGGTGATAAGTACGAAGAACAGATTGCAGCAAATCGTGAAGCGGATGCGCCGTACCGATAGTTGCTTGTTAAAGCTGTTGTCTCCAGGAGACGTCAGTAAGAATAGAGAATTTAACTAAAAATTTGCGTTCATTCGCGTTGACGTGCAGGGAGCACTAATTTGGCGGGCACATTGATGTGCAGGAGCCATATTTGCGGACT
>JBFHVK010000102.1:0-9259 GCA_041589615.1 Gammaproteobacteria bacterium
GCAGTGAATCAACAGGTGGTACAGGGAAGTAACCGCCTTTAACGCCAGGACGGTGACCCAGGTTACCAGTTTCAGTCTGCTCGCCCTTGCTCCATTCTGCTTCTTCAGAACCGATCTTGTAGAACGCTTCGCCCATGCTGTCTTTCCAGCTAACAGAATCAAATACGAAGAACTCGTTTTCAGGACCGAAATAAGCTGTATCCGCAATACCGGTAGACTTCATGTACTCTTCAGCGCGCTTGGCGATAGAACGTGGGTCACGCTCATAGCCCTGCATAGTGGCAGGCTCGATAATGTCACAGGTGATGTTTACAGTGGCTTCTTCGCAGAATGGGTCCATAACGGCAGTTGAAGGATCAGGCATCATGATCATGTCTGATTCGTTAATGCCTTTCCAGCCTTCGATTGAAGAGCCATCAAACATTTTACCTTCTTCGAAAGTGTCTTCTTCTACTGTATGAGCAGGTACTGAAACGTGCTGCTCTTTACCGCGTGGGTCAGTAAAACGAAAATCAACGAATTTAACTTCGTTGTCTTTCATCATTTTTAATACGTCTTTAGCTGACATAAGTGTCTCCAGGATGATTATTTGTGCAAGTTGAAACGTGTCGGATTTAAGTGCTTGTTAACGAAAAACAGGCTGTGTACTGCTAATTCACTCAAATTCGACAGGTCTCTTGAACCTGCGGGTTAATAGGCGACTATTTTGCACAATTTGTGCCACAAGTAAAACGAATTCAGGCTGGGCTTTCACGGTGCAAACGCCTGTCTTGCGCACCAGGAAAGTGCATCCAATCAGCTGTGCGCACCAATATGGTGCGTTACTTGTACAGCACCTCTACTTTCCCAATGCAGTTCAGCTGCTGGCAAGCCTGCGTCAGGTGCTGTTTGATGGTGTCCGGTTGCCCTCCTGACAGTATTAACTGAAGGGGTAGCACCAGGTCGATGTTAATCGAACCGTCCAGGTAGTGTAATGTGGTGGAGATAACTTCTTTCCCCTCGGGCACATCATCCCAGTGTTGCTTGAGCTCATTCAGTACTTCATTTCTTAATGGCAGGTGTCGGCAACTATTTTCACTGTGCTCGTCGTCTTCGGGATCGATATGAACCGTAACGTCATTGATATCATCAAAGTTCTCGATGAGTGAAGCTTCAACCGCTTCTGAAATCTGGTGTCCCTCGGATACACTGAGTTTGGGTGGTACCAGTATGTGTACATCAACCAGCGCATTCTGGCCCATGCGTCGTGTGCGCAGCATATGCAGCTGAGTCACACCATGCACGTCCATAATAGCCTGTTCGATATTTGCCAGGGTTTCTGCTTCCAGCCCGGTATCTACCAGCTCCTGAAAACTCTGGTGACCGAGTTCCCAGCCAATCTTGCATATCATCATCGCAACAATGATGGCTGCGATGGAATCGAGCATGGGGTATCCCCACATGGCGCCGGCGATGCCCACGAAAACCACGATCGAGGAGATCGCATCAGAGCGATGGTGCCAGGCATTTGCTTCGAGCAACTTGGATTTTACGCGACGAGCCACCACCATGGTGTACTGGTAAAGAATTTCCTTGCTGGCGATAGATAGCCCGGCGATCCACAGGGTCATCATGCTGGGGGCGATAATACTCTCATAATCGGTGAGTCGGTAAATGGCATCTCCACCAATACCAATGCCCACAGCAAACAGCAGTACGGCCAGTGCTATGGTGGCAAAAGTCTCATAGCGTGCATGACCATAGGGGTGGTCTTCATCCGCTTCTGTATTGGAATGATGGGTTGCCATCAGTACCAGGCCATCTGAAACCAGGTCGGAGAGTGAGTGCAGGCCGTCAGCAATCAGTGCCTGTGAGTGGCCGATATAACCTACAATGAGCTTACCTATCGCCAGTACAAGGTTGACTATAAGCCCCCACCAGGTGGCGATATCCATTGCTTTTTTACGGTCTTGGTTAGTGATATCCACAGCAGTCTGTCATGATGGTTTAAAATGCAGTGGCTATTGTCGTGTCTTCTAGCATTGCTTGCAAGCGACCCGTAAACTATTTGCTCGTCAGGAGAACTTATGAGGCATTCGTATGATTGAGATTAAAGTTGAAAATATCAAATGTAACGGCTGCGCGGCCAGTATAAAAAAAAGCTTACTGGCAGATGAAAGAGTCAGTAACGTTGAGGTAGATGTAGAAAATGGCATTGTTCACATTGAGGCAGATGTAGCTGCCGAGCAGGATATCTGTGCTGCCCTGCTGAAAATGGGGTATCCACAGAGTGGCACTGCTGAAGGTATGGCTGCTGCCAAAGCCAAAGCTAAATCCTTTGTTAGTTGCGCCATAGGTAAAGTCGACAATATGGTGAACAAATAAGGTTTAACGCAAAAGGATCTGCATGAGTTCATTTACACGCAACGTACCACTACTGGCATTTTCACAGGCGATGGCAATGAGTGGTGCGTCACTTACCGTAACCACGGCTGCGCTGGTGGGGTTCGAACTGGCAGAAGATAAATCACTCTCCACCCTGCCACTGGCAATGCAGTTTATCGCCGTGATGTTAACCAGTATCCCGGCAGCCATGATAATGAACAGGCTGGGACGTAAACCCGGTTTTCTAATATCAACATTGTTTGCAATAAGCGGTGCCGCTATTGCAGCCTGGTCGATAATCAATCAGCAGTTTATAGGCTTTGTAATTGGTGGTGTGCTGATTGGTATGTTTAATGGCTTTGCAAATTATTTCCGTTTTGCTGCCGCTGATTCAGTTGATTTTAATCATAAAAGTCGGGCAATTTCACTGGTACTTGCGGGTGGTGTCATTGCTGCAGTGATTGGTCCGAACCTGGCAAAATATACTCAACACAGTGTACAGGATGCAGATTTTGCCGGGAGTTATGCAGCATTAATTGTGTTGTATGTGATGGCAGTGCTTGCGCTGTCATTACTGAGGTTGCCGCATCATAAACACGATGTCGATACAGGTCCCGAGCAGCGTCCCCTGAAAGAAATTATTAAACAGCCAGAATGGGTGGTGGCTGTTATCTGCGGGATGCTCGGCTACGGAGTGATGAGTTTTGTGATGACGGCTACACCACTCGCCATGAAACATCATGCACATGATTTTTCCGATACTTCATTTGTTATTCAGTGGCATGTGCTGGCAATGTTTGCACCTTCATTTTTTACCGGATCGCTTATCAGGAAATTCGGTGAATTAAGTATTATGACAATGGGTGCCTTAATGGGTATCGCCTGTGTGATTATTAATCTTGCGGGTAGCAGTGTCAGCCATTTCTGGATTGCACTTTTTCTTCTGGGTATTAGCTGGAATTTTCTTTATGTAGGGGCTACCACACTGGTAACGCATACCTATCACGCATCCGAGCGATTTAAAGTACAGGCAGTGAATGATTTTATTATCTTTAGCACCGTCGCTTTTGCGTCGCTCTCCGCCGGTTATCTACAGCATCATTATGGCTGGCGAAGTGTGAATGTAGGTGTACTGCCTCTGCTGGCCATAGTATTAATAAGTATTGCCTATCTAAAGTTTAGCAATCGAAAACTATCTGTCGTTGAAGAAAATATTTAAATGTAATAGAACTGTCATAAGTCTGTCACAGGCTTGTAAAGCAGTTGATGAATACTCCACGCTGTTAATAAATAACAGGAGATGCAAATGAAATTTTGTATAAAAGAGTGGAGCAGTGAAACAATCGTACTGATGACAGAAAATGGTAATGTGCTGAGTTATTTTAACTCAATCGCTGAAGCGCTGGATGCCTGTGCGGAGTGGTATAATGCCAACAGTTTTGAGCAAAAGTACGAAGTAGCAATCCAGTATAAACAGTATGCGGGTGAATGTGATTACGTAATAGCGATGGCAAGTTAGTTAATATGTAATTAGAGCTTAACAGGCAGTTTTAAAATCAACTGTCACAGACTTCGATTGTGACAAAAACTTCATCGCCTTCATCCCGAGTAGACAGTAATTTGTGCCCATTAATGCGGCACCACGCAGGGATGTCATTCAGTGCGCCCGGGTCGGTTGAAACAACTTCGAGCGTGTCACCTGGTGTTAGTTCGTTTACCTTGTCCTGTGTGCGAATCACCGGCATCGGGCAGAACATCCTGCGAGCATCCAGTTCGTAGTGAGCCATTAAATCAATTTCCTATTTAACAATGTATGTAAAAAATATCTACACATACCATTCCTGTTGTATGTCGGATGCAGGTAAAGGTTTAACTGTCAGGGATGTTGTGTCGCCATTGGTGCGGCGTGCTTCAATGGTAACCGTTTCTGCATTTTTGCCCTGTGAAAAACGCGCAGCAATCTGTGCGGCAAACTTTATATCGTCATCGGTGGCAACACCATCGAGTAAAGTTAATGGGCCTGGGCAGTCCATGGTCTTTAATGAGATATAACTGTTCTTATATCCCTGCAGGAATTTATTTTCACCATCTTCACGGCCGATAATTAGCTTGTAATTGGCTGAAGGGCGAATATGCCTGCCGACTTTAAGTAGCATGATGTCATCCATTTCATACTCACGCGTACCGCGTGCATCCCACAGGTCCACAAGTTTTGCGGAATAGTTTTCATCGGTAAGGAAGCAGCAACCACCTGCGGGCTTTGCGTAATCCTCAAATCCGAATTTTGCAGCGAGCGCCATCTGTGGTTTGCGATTACGTCCTGAAAAGCCATAAAGTTCATCACGTTTAACCCAGCCTTCTTTCTCCGGCAGGGTCGGCGGAAGGTTGCGAGCACAAAGTGGGCGCAGAAGGCGATCATCTGCGCCGGACTCACGGGAAACAACGGGCATGGTGTCCTTGCGTTGTGACATGGGACGCTGGCCAACCACTTCACCGGTAATAATAAAATCGAAACCGTTTTCTTCTGCCCACTGTTTGGCCTTGTTTACCATAAAAATCTTACAGTCGAGACAGGGATTCATATTGGCGCCATAGCCATGTTTGGGGTTCAGCAACACATCCTTGTATTCTTCAACAATGTCAATGATGTGGAGTTTGATACCCAGCTGCTCAGCCGACCACAGGGCATTATTACGCTTGGGTTTTGCCTTGTCCTTTTTGCGAATCGCATGTGTATGTCCCTCGACACAGAAGCCTGTGAAGAAATTAATGCCTTCCACGTGAATGCCCTGCTCAAGCATTACTTTGGCAGCAAGAAGGGAGTCGAGGCCACCAGATATAAGGGCGACGGCTTTACGTTGGGGTTGAACTTCGGGGGCGAGATTGGACATGCTAAACCTGGAAAACTGTAATACAACGGGATATTTTACCAGTAAATGCAGAAATTATCCTGTTTCACCGACTAGCCGGGTTAAATGGCTGATCAGGACAGGTCAGGGTAAAGAGCGGCCTTAGGTGGAGTAAACAGTAAGGACGGCTGTCGTGGTTTTGGGAGACCACTATACTAGCTCCGGTTGTGTAGAGTGCTCAGGTAAAACCGTGAACGAAATTTCCACTCATCACCCGAATACCGTGTGGTGTGTTCCGAGCCCGTGTTAAACCAGAAACTGTCACGGTTAAACTGGAACTTAGGTTTGTAATCTGTTTCCAGTGCAGCCAGTTTGTGACCGTTGAGGTTACGATAGCGCTGTTTGCTTGTCGCTTCCAGCAGGTACTCCTTGCCGTCCTTAAAGAGCACCACCCAGGCATGGCCAATATTCCTGTGCTTGCCAACTACAACACGTGCATCCTCTCCAAGGCCGATGAGCCAGTCGGCGAGTATCAGTGCATGGTCTTCACAGTCACCCCGTGTGTAGTAGAAGGCCTGTTGCGAATTTTGCCATACTTCATTGAAGCTGCTGTACTGAATATGGTCATACTCATAGAGCTTGCGCTTGCTCAGGGTATACAGTGGCACCCACAGGTGATCAGTGTCGAAAGGCTTGAAGCCAACCAGGTAGCTATTCACAAAGTGATGCTGTCGATCAAGCCCCGGGGCAGATGCGGTGGCACTGGGCTGCCCCTGCCAGCTCCAGGTGTAGTTATATTGCAGGCTTTCCCTTGTATTACGGCGAAGTAACTGCTGCAGTTTCTTCTCGGTGAATACAGGTTTAACACCCGCTACCCGAACAAAACCATTCTGGGTGCCTGGCTGTCGAATAGTGTTTTCAAGCTTGCTTGCAGCTTCGGATGATTGCTGATCAAGTTGCATGTCTAGCTGCCTGTCGAATTTCGCCTGCTGATCAGCAATGCGTTGCAGCTCTTCATGTCTCTGTATCTCGGTATAAATTTGCGGGGCCAGCAGAATACAGATTATAAACAGGAAAAGTAAAATACCGCGCAAGCTATTAACCCTTGAGCCCGAAGGACACAATGAGTGCAACAAACAGCAGAATAGTTGAAGCAAACACGGCAATAGCCATATTGCCTTTCTTTAGTTCCTCTTCAATATTTACCGATTTTAGTAGCTTCCTGTCGATCCAGATCAATGAGAAAACGCCTACGGCAAGAGCGAGCAGAGTGTAAAGCAGGTTGATGCCAAGATTAAATAAGGTTGCGGTAATAAATTCTGAGCCCATGTGAGTCCCTGTTATGTTTTTGGTATGAATGTGCTTTTGCAGATGATTCTACCAGCAAACTTGATTTTGCTGCAGCTAGTTCAGGTTCACCAGATGGTAACAGGCAGGTGTGTAAAACAAAGGGTGATATTGTCGGAAAAATTGACACAAGCTGTCATGATGAAAAAGCGAATAAAAAATATTTCATATAAATATCAACAACATAGATAGTATGGCATGCTCATTGCAATTACTCTGCTAGCTTTAATATTACATATGGTTTTTTGATGTTAATAAGTGATTTGGTCGATTTTATTGCCAGTAAAGCAAGCGTTGTCCGGTTTTTCTTACAGTTAGCTGTCCGTCAGTTATTAGCTGTATCCATAAAGTATTCGCAAATCCGCGAAGACAATAATAATTATAAAAATGAATTAATAAATGCATCGAGAAGAATGCAGTGGGTGCCTTGCGCGCCGGGTATTTACGAGACGCTAAAACAATAATAGATAAGAATAATAATAAAAAAGTCTCGTGATGTTTGGGGGTGCTTAGGCACCCTTTTTATTTTTCTGCATTATCTGTTGCAAGCCCGTAGCTCCATTTTACTCTGAAGCTTTAAGATAAAATTACATAGTAGAAGCACGAGCTTGCAATAAGCACGTTAAAAAACCAAAGTCAGAATGCAATACCGATCATGATAGCAACTACTTCTTAATCAGCCAGGCAATCGACCCCGGCACGCTGCGCCACAATTCGGTATTCTGTGCCGCATATAAAACCGCTTCATCCTTATCGCCCGATCCAAGCCTGTCCGGCATTTTTTTCGGCATCTTGATTTTTCCGGTAAGTACTTTGGGTACATATTTATTATGTGCTAAAGCCTGTTTTTTCAGGGCGCGACTGTTTGCTGAGTTGCCTTCTTCAATAAAAGCACAGAGCGCAGCATCATAGAGAAAGAATGCACCCGTATCCTGTTTAAATTGCTGTGCAAGTGCCTGCGCCTTATCCAGCTGCCGAGTCGTGATATAGCAGTTGTTCAATGGATAACGGTTGTACTGGTTATCCGCAGGATTCAGTTCAATCGCGCGTTCATAACAGGCTATTGCATTGTCAAATTCTTTAAGATGAGCATAGGTGCTGGCGAGATTGGTGAGGGCTTCCATAAAGGTGCGGGTTTCACGAATTAACCAGAATCGACCGGTATTCTTTTTGAAAAAATCCTCACCCAGTACCCGTTCACAGCCTTCAATCGCACGTTTAAGTAAATCACGGCGCTCTTCAGAACTGGCGGCCTCCCATTGTGCGAGTAACATCAGGGCATTGATGTTTTCACTGTCCTGCTCAAGTACCTGATGCGCCAGCTGTACTTTTTCGATCGGGTCCGGGCTGGCCCAGGCCTGCTGGATCAGCTGTCCGGTATCGGCCATAGGCGTCTGTGAATTGGTCATGATGGGAATACCGGCAGAGTTTTTAGCGCCCGCCATGGTCAGGCTAACCGGTTGTGTCTTTATTTCCCGGCGGTATTTTTCTGCCAGTTCGGCATAGTCCTGCATGAGCTTGTTGAACTCACTGAAAATGTAGCGGGTGACATTTTCAATCGGCATGCTGCCATTCTGGAATTTAGCTGTGAGCTGCTGCGCATTGTGCAGGTTGGAGAAAAAGCTCAGCATCATCCAGAATGATTGTGGTTTTGCTTCATCAAGGTGCTCATCCCAGAAGTGCTGGGTAAGGGTCATGCCCAGTTCGAAACCGTGGCTCCAGTGATGCAGGGCATTAGTCTCAAAGTTGGCTTCAAACGGCTCGCTCAGCTGGCAGGTGTTGGGCAGTCCCACCAGACGATCGGAAATGTCCTGTGCAATATGCGCATGCAACCGGGTGATAGCATCCAGGTAATCATCCGCATCCCTGACGAGTGTTAGCTGGTCGCCAAATACCGCAGGCATCCAGTCGCTGTGCTTGAGTTTGGCCGGTGTGCAGTTAATGGCAAACAGGAAGCCGAATAACTGATCAAGGCTCAGGGTGTTGATTGGCCGTTCACTGGCAGATAACCAGTCGGCAAGCTGGGGTAGTGTAATTTTATTGCTGGACATAAGCGCTACAGAGCAGGAAAAGGGGCGTTATTATCCGGTAAACTGACCTCTCGTGCCAGAATTCGAGCCGAATTAGTGAGGAATCTGCCGATTTTGATCGATTTGAAAAGGCGATGCGCTGATGAATTCGGTATACTTGCGGGCTCGTTTACAAAACAAAGACAAAAGCTAAATGGCATACGATGTATCAACGTTCCAGGGCCTGATTAATGCCCTGCAGGATTACTGGGCGAAGCAGGGCTGCGCCATTGTGCAACCGCTGGATATGGAAGTCGGTGCGGGCACCTTCCATCCCGCGACTTTCTTACGATCGATCGGGCCTGAGCCCTGGCGTGCCGCTTATGTGCAGCCATGTCGTCGCCCTACCGATGGCCGTTACGGTGAAAACCCGAATCGACTGCAGCACTATTACCAGTTTCAGGTGGCGCTCAAGCCAAATCCTGACAATATTCAGGAGCTGTATCTGGATTCCCTCAAGGCACTGGGCTTCGATCCGCTGGAACACGATATCCGTTTTGTCGAAGATAACTGGGAATCACCCACACTGGGTGCCTGGGGACTGGGCTGGGAAGTCTGGTTGAATGGTATGGAAGTTACCCAGTTTACCTATTTCCAGCAGGTGGGTGGCCTGGAGTGTCGTCCGGTTAC
>JBFHVK010000103.1:0-9259 GCA_041589615.1 Gammaproteobacteria bacterium
AAGCCCTGCTGTATGTTGACGCAACTCCTTCTGTATAGGCGTCTCTTCAGCCATATGTTCAAGCAAATATGTATATAGAGGATCATCGAGATTTAGGGTTCTATTGGACATGGCATTATCTCTACATGGAATATTTACTATAGTTCTTCAGCGCACTACTGCTTGCAAGCCTTACATTTATTTGATGACTGGCTTCAACAGGAGCAGATTATACCTTCATGTATCTATACAAAATGCTTACATTCGCTTATGCAGGACATTGACCACCAAGCTTTACTCTACCTGCCCGTTTTAAAACGATATTCCTGAACTTGAGTTCCTTCAGGATTTTCTGAGTCCATTCACAGGAATTTATCCCATATACAGCAACATAAGGCCCATCGTATAAAGATACTGCTAGATCAGGCTAATTTCCATACCTGGCCCATAGCTGATTACCTCCACGCCCAATAATATGAGTCAAAAATATAAGATATGATTATATTCTTCATACTTATACCAGTTTTTTACTATTTCCGAATAAAATCTAGCCTGATTAAATCGTATATCTTTGTAGCGATATCGCTAATATTTATTTCCATATACTAGCAGTTAAGCTAAATTAGCTAAACCGGTGTTTAGAGGATAGACACGATGCAACACAATATTTCAAGCATACATATATTTCTTGTAGCCTGTACTTTTATATTGACAGGCTGCAGCTCAACTATGCAGCATAGAATTATTATCTCAGGCGATGAATATACCAGGTTTGACTGGAACAATGAGGAGCTACAGCAGGATATTGCTGCCCGCACTTTACATAACAGTGACGCTTCCAGCAGTCATCTGGTTAGATTAAATGGTCGCGAAGAGCCACATTATCACGACTATCATGACCTTTATGTCAGTATCCTTTCAGGCGAAAGCACTATTCATTTCAGGAACCATGACATTAAACTAAAACCTGGTGCATTTGTAATTATTCCACGCGGTACATATCACTGGGCGGAGAACAGGGGAATAGAAGCCAGCATACTAGTAACAGTATTCACACCTGCTTTCGATGGCAAAGACAAACGTTTTTCTGACTAAATTTATTAATATTACTTAATCACATATCACATGTGATTAACAACCCTATGGAGAGAAACATGAAACAGCCGTTATTATTATGTCTAATCAGTTTTTTAACTTTTGCCGCTCAGGCAACTGTCATTACAGAAGCCGTTAAATATACTGAAGCTGGTGATGAATATACCAGCTATGTTAGCTATGACAACAGCATTAAAGGCAAGCGCCCTGGCGTGCTTGTTGTACATGAATGGTGGGGGCTTGACGACTATGCCAAACGTCGTATGACCATGCTTGCTAAACTTGGCTATGTGGCTTTCGCCGTTGATATGTATGGCACTGGCAAGGTAACGGAAAATCCGGATCAGGCTAAAAAATGGATGATAGAGGCAACGACCGATGTTGAATGGTGGAGAGAACGTGCTATCGCCGGCGTTAAGCGCCTGAAACAGCATAAAATGGTTGATCCTGGCAGAGTTGCTGCAATCGGCTATTGCTTCGGTGGTGGCACGGTATTACAGCTCGCCTATGGTGGCGTAGATTTAAACGGTATAGTTAGTTTCCATGGTTCACTACCCATAGCTGATGAATCCAGCTATGGCAAAATCAAACCTAAGATTCTTATTACGCATGGAAATGCAGACCCATTTATTTCCAGGGAATCATTGACCACATTTCAGGACACACTCGATAAGGCTGGAGCAAACTGGAATATGATTACCTATGGTAATGTTCGCCACGCGTTCACTAACCCAAAATCAGATAGTCGCGGCCTGGACCCACTTAAATACGATGCCGCTGCTGATGAACATTCATGGAAAGCCATGCAGGTATTTTTCAAAGAAATATTCTAGTTTAGCTATTCATATATAATTATGAATACATGGAACAATTAATTTCCAGCTAAAATATATTTTTATACATTTATAATTAAGTTAATAAATAAAAAAGGCACTGAATATCTCAGTGCCTTTTAACAATGCCCTTGTACTCTCTTATCTATATCTCACTTCTTTTTTGGCATATAGATATCAGTGCAGGTACCCTCAGCAACTTCAGTAGCAAAATTAAGCGTTTCTGATAAGGTTGGGTGCGGATGAATAGTCATTGCAACATCCTCCATCTCGGCCCCCATTTCGATAGCCAGGGCCGCTTCTGCAATCAGCTCACCTGCATTTTTACCCAGTATCCCGGCACCAAGCATGCGATGTGTTTTGCTGTCATATAACACCTTGGTGACACCATTCGTTGCACCGACCGAAAGCGCCCGGCCACTAGCAGCCCATGGGAATGCACCTTTCTCGTATTCAACACCATCGGCTTTCAGCTGATCTTCTGTCTGACCTACCCAGGCAACTTCCGGGTCAGTATAGGCAACGGATGGAATAACGCGCGCGTCGAAATAACGCTTCTGCCCATCTATTACTTCTGCAGCTATTTTTGCTTCATGAGTCGCCTTGTGTGCCAGCATAGGCTGACCAACGACATCGCCAATAGCAAAGATATGATTCACATTAGTACGCATCTGGTTATCGACTGGGATAAAGCCCTGTTCATTTACCATCACCCCTGCCTTGTCAGCATCAATCAACTTACCATTAGGTGAACGACCAATAGCAACCAGTACATTATCAAACGTATCTTCCTGCGGTGCCTTGTCGCCTTCAAACTTACAGGTGATACCTTTTTTACCGGGCTTTAGCTCAGTGACTTTAGTACTGGTATAAATATTTTCGTAGCGACTCTTTAGTGTTTTCTCAAACGGACGAATCAGGTCTCTATCAGCACCCGGAATCAGCCCCGGGCTTAATTCAACAACCGTTACTTTCGAGCCTAATGCCGAATAAACGGTTGCCATTTCAAGACCAATAATACCACCACCCACAACCAGTAGACGTTTGGGTATATTATGCAACTCTAGTGCATCGGTTGAGTCCCAGACGCGCTCATCTTCCCATGGAATAAACGGAAGTTTGGTGACCGATGAACCTGCTGCAATAATACAGTTTTCAAAACCTACAACCTGCTTGCTTCCATCCGAAGACTCTACTTCAATCGTATTAGCCGAAGTAAATTTTCCATAGCCGTGCAGGGTGTTTACCTTGCGCTGTTTGGCCATTCCCTTTAGCCCGGTTGTAAGCTTGCCTATCACGCCATCCTTATGAGCCCGCAGCTGCTCCGTATCGATTTTAGGTTTAGTAAATTTAACACCAAGCTCTTCGAACTCAGCCGCTTCACTGACAACTTCTGCCACATGTAGAAGTGCTTTTGACGGAATGCATCCCACATTCAGGCACACACCGCCCAGTACTTCTTCCTTTTCGATCAAGATTACATTCTTACCCAGATCTGCTGCACGAAATGCTGCTGTATAGCCACCAGGGCCTGAACCAAGCACTACGACTTCTGCCTGCACATCTACATCACCAGAAAAGCTGGCCGCTGCTGGAGCTGATTCTGGTTGTATTTCTTCCGATGCTTCAGGCTTTATGGCTTCCGCTGAGGATTCTGTTGCTGTGTTTTCCTGAGTATTTTCTATAGCAGCACCAGCTTCAGAACTGCTTTCCACTTCGAGTATCAGTGTTCCCTGTGAAATAGCATCACCTACAGACACTTTGATAGATTTCACGGTACCACTAACAGGCGACGGGATCTCCATAGACGCCTTATCAGACTCAACTGTAATCAATGAATCTTCTTCGTTTATCTGATCACCTTCTGCAACCAGCACCTCAATAATATCTACCGAATCGAAATCACCGATATCGGGAACGCGTACTTCTACAGTGCTCATAATCAAGCCTTTATCCAGTATCATCTAAATAGCCCATTAATAATCAGATTTACAGGGCATATTCGTTTATAAATTTTTCAAATACAGCCTATGAAATATAAACATAAGCGTTTGTACCAGCTGAATCTACAGTAACAGACGTCTTGCATCTGCAAGCAAGTGACTTACATAAGTAATAAAGCGAGCACCATCCGCACCATCGATCACGCGGTGATCATATGATAATGAGAGTGGACACATTAATCTGGGTTCGAATTCGCTACCATTCCAGACCGGCTTCATTTCGGCCTTGGAAACTCCCAGAATTGCAACCTCAGGTGCATTAACGATCGGTGTAAATTTGGTGCCACCGATTCCTCCCAGGCTAGAAATAGATATACAACCGCCCTGCATGTCAGAAGGCTTGAGTTTCTTGTCTCGCGCTTTACCTGATATTTCACGCAGTTCCATTGAAATATCTACCAGGGATTTCTTGTCCACATCTCTAATAACAGGTACAACCAGTCCATCAGGGGTATCTACTGCAACACCAATATGAAAATATTTCTTCATAATCAGATTTTCACCGCCAGGCTCTAGTGACGCATTAAAGCGGGGATATTTTTTCAGGCCAGCAGCAACCGCTTTCATAATGAAGGAAAGCATGGTGAACTTGACCCCTTCCTTTTCATATTCTTTATTCGATTGCTTACGGAAAGCTTCCAGAGAAGTAATATCCGCTTCATCAAACTGTGTAACATGAGGAATGGTAACCCAGTTACGATGCAGGAATTTACCTGTCAGTTTGTTAATCTTACTCAGTGGTTTAGTTTCGATTTCTCCCCACTGGCTAAAATCAATATCCGGCATAGCTTCAACACCGAGCGTAGAACCACCACCATTGACTGATGCTCCACCCGTAGACATAACACGCTTTACAAAGCTCTGCACATCTTCTCTTACTATTCGCTGATTTCTACCACTCCCATCTACCTTACTTAGATCAACACCAAGCTCTCGTGCAAATTTTCTTACTGAAGGTGATGCATGTGCATTCTTAAAACTAACTGGATTGATATTCGCCGTTGGAGATGGTTTTTCAACAGGAGCTAAAGCTGCAGGTGCTGCGGCAGGTTTTTCTTCAACAACTGGCGCTGGCGATTTCTCAGTATTACTTTCTTCTGCAGCAGATTGCTCGACTGGAGCAGGAGTAGACGCTGCAGCTGTTGTCTCCAGTACAACAACAACAGAACCCTCTGAGACTGAGTCACCTTCATTTATTTTTACTTCTTTTACAGTACCCGAATGGCTACTGGGAATTTCCATTGATGCCTTATCCGATTCTACCGTGATTAACGAATCTTCTTCGGCAATCTGGTCTCCTGCTGATACCAGTACTTCAATCACTTCGACAGAGTCGAAATCACCAATATCAGGAACTTTTACTTCGACCATTTCACTCATGGTTGCACTCCAGTTTATAACTGTTTGCAGGTTGTGGCTGCTCACTTCAGCCTTCAACACATATAAAATGTATGCTGAAGTGATATTCCTGTAAAGTCACTCCAACCTGCGTTTAATGTTTCTGTTTACTTAAAGTTTTTCTTTGTAATTGATAAATATTATGCCGTTGCAGGATTTGGTTTTTCAGGATCAATACCGTATTTCTCAATCGCTTCCTGAACCTTACCAGCAGGGAACTGACCATCATCGGCCAGTGCCATTAGAGCTGCAACAGCAACATATTTTGCATTCACTTCGAAGTGCTTACGTAACTGTGCACGCGTATCGGAACGACCGAAACCATCTGTACCAAGAACAAAGTAATCATTCGGCACCCACTTGCGAATCTGTTCGGCATAACTGCGCACATAGTCAGTTGCAACAACAACAGGACCGCGTTTATCTTTCATGCTTTTTTCTACATAACTGATACGCTTGTCTTCCAATGGGTGCAGCATATTCCAGCGGTCAACATCCTGAGCCTCACGCTTTAGCTCATTAAAGCTGGTAACACTCCAGATATCCGCATCAATCGACCAGTCTTTATCCAGCAGCTCTGCAGCAGCGATCACTTCTCGCAGAATCGTACCAGAACCCATCAGTTGTACTTTCTTGCGTCGTTTGCCACCGCCCTGCAACAGGTACATACCCTTGATAATGCCTTCTTCCACACCCTTTGGCATTGCTGGCTGCTGGTAATTTTCATTCATCACGGAAATGTAATAGAACACATTTTCCTGATCTTTATACATACGGCGCATACCATCCTGGATAATCACCGCCAGTTCATAGGCAAATGTAGGGTCATAGGAAACACAATTAGGAATCGTGCCTGAAACCATAAAGCTGTGTCCATCCTGATGCTGCAGACCTTCACCAGCAAGTGTGGTTCGACCAGCTGTACCACCCAGCAGGAAGCCACGCGCCTGCATATCACCCGCCATCCAGGCCAGGTCACCGATGCGCTGGAAGCCAAACATTGAATAGTAGATATAGAAAGGAACCATATTCACACTGTGTGTGCTGTAGGCGGTTGCCGCAGCAATCCAGGAAGACATAGCGCCTGCTTCATTAATTCCTTCTTCGAGAATCTGGCCAGTCTTGTCTTCCTTGTAGAACATCACCTGTTCTTTATCCTGTGGTGTATAAAGCTGCCCTACAGATGAATAAATACCCAGCTGGCGGAACATGCCTTCCATACCAAAGGTACGGGCTTCATCCGGTACAATCGGTACCACGTATTTACCCATCTTCTTGTCGCGAGTAATCAGGGTAAGTAAACGAACGAATGCCATTGTGGTCGACATTTCTCGATCGCCGGAACCTTTGGTAATCGGTTCGAAAACGGAAAGATCAGGCACTTCCAGTGGCGCCGCCAGGCGCTGGCGAGATGGCATAGGACCACCCAGTTTTTCACGCTGTGCTTTCAGGTATTTAATTTCTGCCGAGTTTTCATCCGGACGGTAATACTCTGCTTTTGCTGCCTGCTCATCCGTAATAGGGATGTTGAAACGATTCTTGTAGGCAATCATTTCTTCTTCATCGAGCTTCTTCTGTGAGTGAGCACGCATCTGCCCTTCACCTGCGGCACCCATACCATGGCCTTTAACACTGTGCGCCAGAATTACGGTAGGTTGACCATCACGCTTGGCTGCTTCTGCATAGGCTGCATATACCTTATATGGGTCATGGCCACCACGATTCAGGCGCCAGATATCATCATCAGACATATCCGCCACCATGGCTTTTAATTCAGGGTATTTACCAAAGAAATGCTCGCGTACATACGCGCCGTCTTTGGATTTATAATTCATAAAGTCACCATCAACTGCTTCCAGCATCCGCTTCTGCAGTAAACCATTGGTGTCTTTAGCTAATAGTGGATCCCAGTAGCTACCCCACAGCACCTTAATAACTTTCCAGCCAGCGCCACGGAAGACTGCTTCCAGTTCCTGAATAATTTTACCGTTACCACGCACTGGCCCATCCAGGCGCTGCAGGTTACAGTTAATCACAAAGGTCAGGTTATCCAGCTTCTCACGGGAGGCCAGTGAAATGGCTCCCAGTGACTCAGGCTCATCTGTTTCACCATCACCCATAAAGCACCAGACATCACGGTCACGGGTATCGGCAATGCCGCGATCCTGCAGGTACTTCATAAAACGTGCCTGGTAGATAGCACTGATGGGCCCCAAACCCATAGAAACCGTTGGGAACTGCCAGAAATCAGGCATTAGCCAGGGGTGTGGATAAGATGAAAGGCCATTACCATCGACTTCCTGACGGAAGTTATCCAGCTGCTCATCGCTCAGGCGACCCTCAAGGTAAGCACGGGAATACATGCCGGGAGCCGAGTGCCCCTGGAAAAACACCAGGTCACCGCCGTGCTCATGGTTGGGCGCACGCCAGAAATGGTTAAAGCCGATATCATATAGTGTCGCTGCAGATGCAAAACTGGCAATATGGCCACCCAGCTCAGAAGCCTTACGGTTCGCTTTCACCACCATCGCTGCGGCATTCCAGCGGATTAATGCGCGGATTCTGCGTTCAATACTAACATCGCCCGGCAGTGAAGCCTGTAGATGAGTAGGAATGGTATTCACGTAAGCGGTAGTGGCGGAATGTGGCAGGTTGGCACCAGAACGACGCAGTTTATCAATCATCTGCTCTAGCAGAAAATGAGCTCTATCAGCACCATCGCTCTGCAACACGCCTTCTATTGCCTCAAGCCATTCAAGGGTTTCCTGATGATCGATATCCTGATCATATTTCACTGTGGACATACTCTTCTCCGGTTCACTGTACCTGCCAGGCTAGATAACAACTGGATAAAACCGCTAGATCTGGCACTGGCACTCATAATTATCTGTATGTCACTTTAGTTTGTCGCCACATAAAATCAAGTGTTTTTTACATGGCAAAATAAATAAACTTATTTTTCAATAACTTACAATCATGAAATAATTTTATACCAATGAAATAACAAGTCGCCGGGGGACAGAAACTAGCAGGCGAACAAACTAGAAGAGCAGTTATGAGACGATATTATCAGCTATTTTCATTATGCCAGTCATAGTAGGCCATTATAGAGTTGCCTTTACCCAGAATCTTGATATCCGTACAGAGAGATGAGATCAGCTTGAGGCCCCTGCCTGAGAACATATTTTTTTCTACCTCTGTAACCGTCTGATAGTCATACCCCTCACCGCTATCAGTTAAATACATACTGAGCCTCCCGCCACCATCATCATTCATTTCATGATGTAATGAGATCTGAAGGTAACCATCCTTCATACTCTCAAGCCGTTTCTGTTTCTCCTGATAGTATTGCATATAGCCCTGTGGAGTACTTTTCATGGATGAATCCAGTTTTAGAACACCGTGATCCAGTGCATTAGTGAACATCTCGGTAAGCACGGTATGCATGCTGGTACGGCCACATTCCAGTGGCTGCAGCTGGTTTACCCCCTGCATGATGTATGGCAACACATCAAACTGACGCATGCCATTTATATCAATGGTTAATTGTAACGACCACTCGGATGGAGAGCTGCACAGGTTACCCAGCTCGTTATTAAATCCGGGTGTATATTCAACACCCTCAAGATGGCAATATTCGAGAAGCGTAATGTCATCGGTTTGAGCTGCTCCTGCACAAAATCGATCTACTTCAGCAAGAATAGAGTCAAACATCTGTGCACAGTCACTATTGCTCTCATATATTGAAAGCAGTCGATCAAGACCGAACATCTCTCCTGATTCATTAGTTGCCTCCATTATCCCGTCAGTAGCAACAAATAACCTGTCACCAAACTGTAATGGTTCCATTTCGACATCGAACTGGGTAGATGAAAAGGCACTAATACCAAGAGGGATATTTCTAGATTTAAAGATTCGGATAATTTTATGATTTCGATAAAGGTAAATATC
>JBFHVK010000104.1:0-9229 GCA_041589615.1 Gammaproteobacteria bacterium
AAAATCAGTATAAAATTTATCCATCACCCCTTTCGGCTTGAAAAATTCACTGAAGTCATAAAGTGCCAGTTCATCAGTTGAATTATTCTTAAGTGGGTAACGTCCAGCCAGTGCCTGGCTATAAACGCTATGCACCTGATTTCGCCATTCGGTATTTACGTAATAATGTGCTGAGGAAAGAATAATTTTCCATGATTCGTCAGCGATAGAAATGAGCCAGCGCTGCACAGGCTCTGGAACAGTTCCTGAAGAGGAACGTAAGGTGGTTATGGCATTCCCTGCACCACTCATATAGCGAGCTTTTGCGATAGCGAAGGATTTTTTGCCGGGGTCGGGTGATACGGATATTTCACCTACAAAATCCTGTAAGCCCTGAATCTTCTGCACGATCGCAGTTATAGGTGCCGGTTTCTTGCTGCTCTCCCTTAATAGGACATTGATGTCACGAAATTCCTGATCGACACGGGTACCCTTAAACTTGTTAGCCAGCATACCGGTAGCAGCACCTGCTTTACCATCGCCGTGATCATCATTCAGGTTTTGCATAAGCTGAGATGATAGCTGAGTGTTATTAGCCGTTACCTGGAGTATACCCATTAGAGGTGAATAGACAGGATCGGTAAAGCTGGCCAGTACTTCGCCAGCCTGTTTTATGCTTTTAAATTCGGCAATTTTTAATGAATCAAACACCTTGTTCCAGTGTGAAACATAATCAGCCATATAAAGTTCTTTTACCTTTTCGCTTATTTCATCAAGATCATCCTTAACAAAATCAACGCGGGTATTCTCATCATCAGCCAGGACCCATTTCTCATTTACAATGTCTGCAATCACAGGTGATGCTGTAGAGAGATCGATATTCTCGTAACCCTCTTTGGTAAACATATAAGGTAGCTGTAGAGCCTGTTCGACAGATGGAGTAATAGCAAATGCACCTCGTACTGTCTCACCAAACATATTGAGTACATCTATCTTCTGATTGAATTCGGGTTTGGTGCGAATACGGCTGTATATTCGCTGATGTACTGGAACGCGTAAAAGTGTATTACGTGTACTTTTAATCAGGCTTTCATTCAGTTTTGCTGGTTCCAGCTCTATTTCTAGAAGCGCGGCAAGATGTTGTTCGAGTTCCTTGCGGCGTGATGCCTCACCCTGCATTGTCTGATTCCAGTCGGTAATAAACCAGTCTGTAATGAGCTGTTTATCCATCTGCTCTGTTTTCTGGAACATCAGATAAGTGCGGAAAGTATTATAGAGATCGCCGCCTTGATGGCCTTTCTGTATCTGTTTTTCCAGATAGTAGATGATGCGCGGCAGGAACAGTTCTTTAAGTTGTGCCTGATAGGCTTCATTGGCAGAGCTATCTACATTACCATCATATAAACCCATGCCTGATAGCCAGGGATGCTCTTCCTGGTCATATACAATACTGGCCTTGGCTAGTGCATTAAGAGTGGGTAACACAACGCGTATATCTTTATTCCACAGGCTAAGGCGTTTGTTTTCTGCATTAAATTCGGCGATGTAGGACTCTACTTCAGACATGAACATATTGTGGCGCGTGATGCTGCCACTCCACACAGTCAGTAGGCCGATAGCGACAAGTCCCATTGCTGCATAGGCTGAACGTTGTGCCCATTTTATGAGTGTTTCGTATTTTCGATTTGAACCAACTAGTTCTGATTCAGGAAAAATAACTTCCCTGAAAAGGTTGCCAAGGAAAAAACTTTTCCCCTGCGCATGTTGAAGCTGGACATTTTCACGTGCAAAACCAAAGCTGGATGAAACAGCTGTCATCATCCTGTCGATCGGTGTTCCATCCTGTGTGCCGCTGGTAAAGTAAATACCACGTAAATATGGCTGGAACTGATAACGGTTTTTGATAAATGTCTGCTTAACAAAACTCTCAATTACAGATTTCAGGTTTTCCACCTGTTGCGGGAAACCCTGTATAGCTGCACGTCTTTTAACATCTCTTTCAGTATGTATACGTGAGATCTCACGGGAATACAGGCGCTCAAGTAATTTCTGGTACTCGGTCTCCAGAAAATCAAAGTCTGGGCTTTGTGAGGCTTTAGGTGCATTCGGTAATGAAATGCCCCATACCTGCTCTCTTTCTTCCTTGCTCAGGTCTTCGAAATATTCGCTAAAGCCTGATACAAGGTCAGACTTGGTGAACATCAGGTAGATAGGAAAACGGATTTCAAGTTTTTCCATCAGTTCATCTATACGACTTCGAATAACTTTTGCGTGCTGTATGCGTTCTTCTTCTGTTTGTAGAAGTAAATCGTGAATACTGATTGATATAATGGCGCCATTAATTGGACGGCGACGACGATTGCGTTTAAGCAGTTTTAAAAAGCCTTCCCATGCATTACTGTCAACGACCTTGTGGCTGTCCTGTGTGGTATATCTACCGGCAGTATCAATAAGTACGGCATCATTAGTGAACCACCAGTCACAGTTACGTGTACCACCTACACCTTGCAGTGCGCCTTTGCCAAACTGTTCAGCAAGCGGGAAATCCAGGCTGGAATTCACCAGTGCGGTAGTTTTACCTGAGCCCGGTGGACCAATAATAATATACCAGGGTAATTCGTATAGTGCTTTGCTTCCGCCACCTTTACCAAATTTCAGTTTTTTTAATGTTGATAGTGCATCACTGAAGCGTTTATTCATCTGATGTAGTTCTTCAGCAGACTGTTCAGAAGCTGCGTCTGTGACCAGGGCTTCCTGATTATCTTCCAGGTCCTCAACCAGGTCATTATTCTGCTTTTTGTTCATCATCTGGATGCGCAGGTTGTTCAGGCCCCATAAGACAACCAGAATAATAATTGCAACCAGGCGAGCCACTACACTGCCGAGTGGTGCTGCATTATCATCACCAAATTTTATCAGTGGGCCAACAAACCATACGATGATGGAAAGTGCCAGTAATCCAATCAGCGATATAACAATTTTATTTTTAAAAAATTCAGTTAGTTTTTTCATTCAGGTCGACTGTGCTCTATTGATTTGGAATATCCGTATTAATGCGTTACTTATCAGGCGTGTTGCGCGCGATGGTTCGCATATCTGTAATCGTATCAAGTTGTTCTACTACTGGAGTTGATGAGTTGTAGAGCCAGACACGAAAACCCGAATAGCTGAGTAATAAAATGGCACCGGCTATGCTGGCAATAACCCACATGGGGATATACTGGGCAAGGGAGTTACGCGTTTTGCCAAGTCCTCGCCAGTTAGGTGAAAGTGAACGTTCATACTCACCCCGTTGTCGGCGAATTATGGTGAACAGCTCATCACGTAACTGTTCAATCATTTCACGGCCTCTATGAATAACACGGTATTTGCCTTCAAAACCAAGGCTAAGCAGTATGTACATAAGTTCGAGTATGAAAAGGTTTTCACCGGGTTGCTGTTTCATACGATCGAGAATGAGGAAAAACTTTTCACCACCGGCTGTTTCATTGTGAAAAACACTTAACAAGGTGCGTTGAGGCCAGGCACTCTCAGAACCCCAGGGGGTGTTAAGTACCGCTTCATCGAGTGCTGTACATAAAGCATAACGAGCAGAGAGGATTACTTCCGGTTTTATGCCTGCATCCCTTGCAGAGTTTTCAAAGTTTTTAAGTTCATTAACGAGGCGCTGATGTAATCCACCAACATCTGGATGAGAAACTGAAGCACGGGTTTTTTCAAACACAGCAATCAGGGTTGAAGCCGCATTAACCAGGGGGTTGAGTCCACTGGATGTACTGAAATAACTGCTGGCTGAAACAGCTGCCGCCGCCTGAGGTGCCGCGGTGTGATGCTGCGCAGTCGGTGGTGTTTGTGCTGCAGGTGCTACCTGGGGCTGGGCAGGTGGTTGCTGCGCACCTCCTCTACCACCAGGCATTGGCCTGATTACTGTTCTATCACTGTCAATAGACGGCTGCCTGAAGACTGTTTTATCACCATCATCAGATGACATAAATTACTCCATTTACGATTATTTAAATCGATTATGTCTGTGAATTATTGGCGTATTGCCCAGAACTCGAGTTCGAGACCCGGGAAATCACCACCAACATGCAAAGCAAAGCCACCGGAGTGCTTTAACTCGTTCCAGAAATCACTTTGTGGATCGAGCTGAAAGTAGGTGTATCCAGAGTGGTATGGAATCTGTCGTGGTGCTACCGGTAATGGTTTAAGGGCTATGCCAGGCATTGCTGCATTAACCAGCTGGCGGATGCGCTCAACAGGGCCAATTTTTATCTGCGCTGGCAGGTGTGCTCTTAAGGCATCTTCTGCGACATCGGCGCGCGCTGAAAGTACAAACATTGCACTACCAATAATTGAGCGATCAGAAATTTCTGCAACACGAATACCGTATTTTTTCTCGACCAGTGCAAGTGAAATAGCTGTTTGCTCGTACACCATGCTCAGGCAGTTTCTAAGTGCGGTAATCACTGGCGTAAAAGTGGACTGTAAATCATCATGTAAGTAGGCTGGAAATACAGGTGTACGTTTATTCTTGCTAACAAAAGTGGAAAGTTCACCCACCATCTGTACCGATTCCGCGAACAGGTCTACCGGATGAAGTCCATTCATTTTGGACAGGTGCATCGCCATGGGTTCCAGGCGATTAATCAGCTGTAGCATCATGTAGTCTGCAATCTCTGCAGTACCACCCCGATTGGTATCGGCCAGGCGCCCCGCTATCGCTTCTCCACGATGATGTAAGAGCCCGATAAGTTCTGTCAGGTAACCCGATAACTTGGGTGATTTATTGCAGTCAAGGCAGGTCGCAATGTAGTTATCATCCAGTAATACATTTTTATCATCGCGTGATTCAGCAATGCGTATCATGCCAATACAGGCGTACCCACTAAGGTCATCTGATTCAAGCATAAGCCTGAAGCGGAGTTTTCCAACATTCATTGAAATGTTGTCACCCGATTCGCTGGCAACATCCCGTGTTTCCTGTTCGTAGCTATAGTAACGCGCAAGGCCCTGGGTATTCTCATCAGAAATAACATCAATAGCGCCAGGTCTTCTTACCGGGACACACAGGTAAACAATGCTGTTGTGAGTATTTTCAGGAACTTCAAATACCGGTGGGGCTTCATCTACATCAGGAAAACTGAACGGTGTTCCGTCCGGGAATACTCCCTTGCCACGAGTGATTGATACTTTTCCCAGTGTCAGCAGTTGCTGATCAACTTCAAATTCATGCATGCCCCAGCCGTAGGCACCGTATGCTGAACATTTCTGCTCCAGCAGGCGTTCAAAATAACGTTCCTGTTGCTGAAAGTGCTGAGGATTGAGGAACATACCCTCTGACCAGACAACTTTACTATCTAATGACATTTTTATTTCGCCAGTATATTTCGCTAGTATGGTTAACCACGGGGGGTTAATTCGTTTTTATTGCTAACTATTATCAGTGGTGCACTGCTTAAAATAATTTCTTAACTTTTTTGCCTGTTGCAGATGCTTTATCAGCCGCTTCCCTGGCCTGGTTTTCGCTATTAATATCTTCATCAACTGGTTCATTAAAGATAAGCTGGTTACCTGAGACGCGTATCGCTACAGAATTTCTAACTACATTATTTGCTATAACCGGTATGATCAGTTTGAAACGTGATCCCTTGAACTCGAGAAACTCAGCATACAGTGCTACATAGTTTGTGCCTTTACCGAGTACGAAATGTTCCGTGCGGCTTTCACCTGGCTTGAAGCGCTTGAGTTTATGAACATTCACCAGGTCTGCACCCAGCACTTCCTTATCGCGTTCATAGATGCCGATAAAGTCCGCTTTTTTCATCATCTTGCTGGTTTTCAGTTCGTACATACGAATAAACAGTGGTGATGGTTTACCCAGTTCATCGGGGTTGATATCGGCATCCACAACAAAATCAATCTGCAGGTCAGTGTCCAGTCCGAGATAACCACCGACAGCAGCATTCATGGACTGACATGCAGAAAGCTGGGTGAAAATAAACGTAAGCAGTAATAATTTAAAAAGATTGGTAAGTTTCATAAGCCCTGTCTATTTGTCCTTGTTGGTATTTTTTGATTTCCTGGCAATCGCCAGTTTCTGTAACTGATCTTCATAAGCAGAAACAAATTCGTCGCCAAACAGGTACTGGAATGAGTTGTCGATATCTCCGGCCAGCTCATTATAGTATTCCTGATAAAGTTCCCAGTTCTTGGCTTTCTGGCTACCGGGGATTAAACCACCTTTATTCTGTTTGGAGAACCGTTCTTCGAGAATAATGGGATCGAATCGTTCTATTACGCCTTTGAATGCGGCTCGAATACCCGCCAGTATGGCAACCTGATGTTCTGCAATACCATCAAAGCCTTCACGAACGGCCTCAACTGGTTTTTTGTAGGCATTGCCCTGTTTGATAAACATATTTTCGAGAGCGTCATCGATATTAGCGGAAAACTTCAGTGGGTTGTTTTCAACAGGCTGAATAGTGGTGACATTCATGCGGAATTCATTTTTTATAGAGCTACGAGATCCGAGAACCTGCATCAGGCCCCCTACCATCTCACGTACAACTTCACCGACCAGTTGATTAATCTGTGTAATCTCGGCATCGACCAGGTTCCTGTCTTCAAAGCCCATCGCATCAATCAGCGTTGTATCAACAGATATGTCAGCCTGGCTGGTACGGCTCTTCTGTGCACTGATCTGTTGTTTGAGTATTTCAAGTTCGGCCTGTATTTTCGCATTGGCTTTTTCCAGTGCTAATTGCTGTGCTGGCGAGATCTCGCCTTCAGTTGCGTCGAACTGACCTGTATTCTGGAATGAGTCCTGAGCTGAAGTGGGTGGTGACTCTGCCGGGATTTCAGCTGCGGGTGCTACGGGAGGCGTCGCACGCTGAGCAGGCCTGGGTACCACAGGTGGCTCAGTAAGAGGCACAGAGGGTTTTACAACTGGTTGTACCGGTGCAACCGGTGGTGCTGAGGGTGCTGGAGAGGGTGATAACAGGTCATCATCCCAGTCATCCGGTATCGCGCCGGCGCCACCGCCCCCGAGGGGGATATTCTGGTCAGGTATTGCGTCGGGCCATGACACCTGCTGGTTCAGAGGGTCGGCCTGATCTGAATGCGTCGGTCCGCCAAATGGATCACTCACCGGGCTAGACTGAAAAGGATCGGCTGTAAAGCCGCCAAGTGGGTTGCTACCCTGTATGCCCTGCGCTTTATCGAGTGCAGCCAGGGGGTCTGTTTCTTCGGGTTTGCCACCAAATAGCGAGTCAGAGTTACTCACAATGCCGCCGCCAAAAGGATTAGGGTTTGAGCCGAAATTGTCCAGGTCGCTTGTGGGTGCAGGTGGTGGTGAAAACAGATCGTCATCAGGAATTGAGGCTGCCCCTCCACCAAACGGACCTGCGCTGGCATTCTGAGCAGGTGCAGATGAGTTTTGAACCGGGTTCCACAGGCTTACTGCAAATTCATAATCTCCCAGTGTAAAGCTGTCACCGTCATTCAGTGGCTGGCTTTTACCTTTTCCCATGGGGTTTGGGGAACCGTTAAAGAACGTGCCATTGGTACTCATGTCAGTAATCATGTACTGACCATTTTCCATGCTTATCTTGCAGTGACAGGATGACAGGAAGCGTTCCGGGTCATCCAGTACCCAGTTATTGTCTTTTCCGCGACCAATTGAGCCACCCTGGGTATCGAAGGTTTTGCTGGATTCAGCGAGTGCCGCTGTTTCGGGAGCCTTAGTAATTGTAATTAGCAATGACATTTAATACATCGTCCTGACATTCATTAAAACTGGTCTATAACGTAGAGATCCAAATGATGTTTCTTGCATACCAGCTGTTTTCCATTATCCCTGTTCTGTGATCGATAAGAAATGACAGCTAGATCGAACACTATTTTAGCGTCTTTAAACTTTAACACCAGACAAGCAATCGAATATTACCCATAGATTGCTGATGTTCCAAGTATATGGGTTAAATTCTTAAAAATTTATTTAACTTGGAGCTATAAATCGCATCGATGCTTTACATAAGCATTTCAATATCTTATAACTAGCGTGTTTTATATCGAACTGTGTCTCCGAATATTAGATGTTTCTAATGTAACTTTGTATATTCGGTCGCTCTCGGTACACACAAGGAATAAGGAATAAAAACTAAATGGCGTCAGAATCAATTATACAGCTGGATGATCTGCTGCAGCCGATCTCGGATGATAACCCGGTCGGCGATGATATACGCGAAGACCCTTCACCGACATCCCCCTACTATTCTATAAAAGATGCTCGAAATGCTGCGCGTGCTGCCGAACGAAACAATATGTTCGACGGCGATAGTAGTGAAGCGGATGACCAGTGGCGTAAAATCCTCGATCTGGCTCCCGACATACTCAAGAATAACGCCAAAGACCTCGAAGTAGCTAGCTGGTATACCGAAGCGCTGGTGCGTCGACACGGTTTCCAGGGATTGCGAGATGGCTTCAAACTCATTCACGGGCTTATCGATCAGTACTGGGATAACCTTTACCCATTACCCGATGAAGATGGTATAGAAACACGTGTTGCATCACTGACCGGCCTCAATGGTGAAGGTGCTGAAGGCGTATTAATTGCACCAATACGTAATGTCGACATTACCGAAGGTTATGAGCCTGGCCCATTCAGTTACTGGAGATACCAGCAAGCCCTTGATGTTGAAAAGATTCTTGATGAAGAAGCTAAGGCAGATAAAGCCTCTAAACTCGGCTTCAGTAATGAAGATGTAGAACGTGCTGTGGCAGATTCAAGTGAAAGCTTTTACGTGAATATACGCGATGATGTTGCCGAATCAATAGATACCTTCCGTGAAATTGGTCGTATCCTTGATGAATACTGTGGCATTAATGATTCACCTCCTACCAGTAATATTATAAATATTCTTCAGGACTGCCTGGGTGCAATTAACCACATTGGTAAATACAAGATGCCATCAGAAGAAGCTGAAAATGATGCTTCTGGTGAAGCAGCAGGTGAATCTACAGAAGGATCCACGGGTGGAGCAGCTCCCGCCCAGCCGGCGGGACCCGTTAAATCCCGTGATGAGGCATTCAGGAAATTAACTGAAATTTCAGAGTTTTTCCGTAAAACAGAGCCGCACTCACCTATTTCATATATACTCGAACGAGCAGTTAAATGGGGCGATATGCCACTGGAAGACCTGATTAGGGAGCTCATACCGGACTCTTCAGCAAGAGACGTATATGGTTC